>NZ_JBYOKO010000014.1:0-149307 GCF_057799275.1 Chryseobacterium sp. 14P4.3.2 | reverse complement strand
CAGATAATTTTCTCTGACCCCAGAAGGAGGGGTAATGGTTCTTACCCCGATTAGCGGATCATAGGTGTATGTAGTAACAAGTGGCTGAAATCTGTCTATGATAAGCTTGCTTCTGAATTTTTGCAGTGCTGATAAAAAAGAAGTTTCATCATTATTGGTTCCGGCATTGGCATCCGTATCTGAAGCGCTGATAATTTCCGCCATTACAGGATAATTCTCGGATAAATGCTGATAAGTAACTCCTTCTACTTTGGCAATAGGTTTCGTATTATTATATCCCCATACAATAGCTGTCGGAATTCCATCTTTTGCCGTATACTGACGTAGATTTCCTTTAGCATCATACTGATCATAGGTAATTTCAATAGAAGCCATATTATTTTGAAGATTATAGGATAATATTGATGTAGGAAGCAATGTCAAAGGATCATCATATCTTGTTTCTCTTCTGGAAATAGTTTTTCCGAAAGCATCGTTAGAATCTTGTTTTTTTGTCACTACAGTTTCTAACGGAATTCCAATCATATTGGCATTAATGAGCTTCTGGTTCCCCTTTTCAGCTGCGTACTGATAAACCGTTTCCTGGATACTGAAATCAGAAAATGAGGTTACGCTTCTGGATACTTGTTTATCCGGATTGTTGTATAAATAATTGGTTATCGTAGTAATTTTTTTATAAGTAGTATCATCTGTTGTATTGATTGGTACATCTTCTAAATACTCTGTACTGGTTACGTCATTCAGAAAAGAGGAGTAGGTTGGAAATCTACGGCCCTCTACATACATATTATTCAATGTAGTGGATGGGTTTGCCGTAGATGTTGTAAAGATATATGGGTAAATCTGAATACCGGCAACACTATAAATGTTCCCCTCTAAAATAGAATTGTAAATATTTTGGGTACTTTTCTTTAAAAACAGATTTCCATTTTTATTACTGAAGATACGGTGTGAAATTAATCTGCTGCTAATATTGTTTAATGGGAAGTGCCTGTATAATTTATTCATAGCAGAAGAGGATAATACTCCTAAAACTGTAGCATTGTTTATTTGGGTATTAGCAGCCATTCCGTCTTCATTGGGGTATTTTAGTGGAAGGCTGTTTTCAACTGTATATGCTTCGGTATCAAATTTTTTTTCTTCTCCTCCTTTTTCAAAATTGTCACCTCCATAACTAATGGTTACTTGTGGATATACGGGATCATAAATGTCAAAACTGGCTTGTTCACCACTTTCAGAAAAGGTAAAAATATTTGATATTTGCGGTTCGGAATGGAATAACGACGTATATGATGAAGCAAAGCAAGTAAGACATTCATGAGGCAATGAGTTTACTCCTATTATTTGATTATAAACATATGACCTAAAATAAGGCTGAAAAGGTAAACCAATAATATCCATATTGCTAATATTCTTATAATCTGCATAATAAAATCTTTTAATATTGACAGGTCCATTTTCAGCGAGATCATATTGCTTTTTTAATCTGATATTTGCATCTTCTATTTTTGTCCAGCCATTATCATATACCACTGCAGCGACTCCATTACATTGTTTACATAAGTCTGCTATTTTATATTTAAATTGATAAGCCTTATTAGGCTGCGGCTGAAAAACATAAGAAAAGCTAGCATTCTGAACCATTTTTTGTACCTGCACCAGTTTGCTGTATACGACCTGATTGTTTGACTGATCTATTATTTCAAAGATTGCTTTGGCTTTACTTGGCTGATTGATCTCTGCATCAGAATGAAGGTGTATATCAATAGTTACTTTATTTCCTGTAATTTCTGATGGCTGCAAAACAAATGAAGATTCATTTGATAGTGGGTACCATTCGTTTTCATCCAGTACTGGATGGTAAATAGTATTTGTATTTCCGATAACACAATTTCTTTCTTTTATTACAGATTTTTTAGCTTGTAATGATTCGTATTCAAATACCGTCTTTCCTTTTGTAGGGTAAGTAATAGATTTTAGTGTTCCTTTTTTAGCAAATTCAAAGTTGGCTCTACGGTCTGCATAGTAAATACTCTGATCAAAAAAACTGTCATGTTCACCAAATAAATTGAGATTAGGCAATAATGAACTGTTATTATTGGAGCCATTAAAATAGCCTAAATAATCTATTTTTTTCGAAAGCCTTTCGGGAATATCTAAAGGGGCATCATACTCTAAACTGTATTCATTGGTAAAGGTTTCCGTATTGTTGCTTATTGTATATTCTTTGACGGATGTTAGAAAAAATCTTTTTTTACTGACAGAGGTGCTGGTACTGTTGATATAGTCAAAAACTATCTTTTTTATATTTATTCCATTTTGTGAAATTACAATATTCCCCAACTTTTGAAATGGGCTATTTAGCTCAGTTATATAATTAAAATTAATCTCTTCATTTTTTCCAATGATTTTAGTTAGAATTTTTGGATTTGTTATGTTTAATTTTTTACTGAAAGTGCCCACCTGCGCACCAGACGGAGCTGTTATAAGTGTTCCTGAAGATGATGATTGAGAATTTATCATTCCAATCTCTTCTTCCCCGAGCTGAATAATTTTTGAACTCACTTCCGTATAGAGAAAATTTATCTCATTATTAGAGGTATCCTTGATTTTAGTAAGATAAAAACTTGTATTTCCACTACGTGAATTATCTAAACGAACCCAGGTTTTCTCAATTGCATTTGTCCCTCCAAAAGTATATTCTGTTCCGTCATTAGCTGTGATAATAAATGTAAAATTTTGTTTAAAATCACCCAATGTTTCAATTTTAACATTATAATTTTGTGTCAATAAAATGGGCTTAAAATTTTTATCTAAATAGAAACTCCCATTATAGCCCTGGACTGAAAAACTGAATATATCTATTTCATTATCTATTGATCCAGAAATGTCATGTGTATAAATCCCCAAAGTTTGTGCCCCATCTTGAGAAGAAAGATAACCGAATTCACTTGCATTTAATATAACCCTTTGTGATGCTATTTCATCAGTGAGATCATAGATTGTCCTGTTAATGACGCCTCCTGCTTCTAAGATCCAATTCATTCCCACTGAATTGGGTACATCATTTACTTTTACACCTGCTTTAAAATAATTTAAAGCAACAGGAAGCTTTAAACTTCCGCTTGTAATCTCATGCAAAGGAATTGTTAGATTAGGGGTTCCTTTAAATTCATTAAATGCTGTATTACCATACTGAGTTTTAAAATAAGATTCTGGAGAAGGCGGTACAACATTGAATGTTTCGGTCCCATCTATTCCCCCTTTAGCAGAAACTAAGCGACTATAATCTTGTCCATGAAGTATATGGCTCCATAGGGTTGTTAGTAAAATAACAGCTATTGTATTTTTTTTCATGATGGTTAGTTTTTACTTTTTAATTACCTTAGCATTCGCTGTTTTACTTGTATCCGTTTTTATCGTCACCAGATAGGCGCCCTGAACCAGAGCCTGCGTATTCATCTTGGTTACTTTATTCTTTGTTTTCATGCTCTTCTGTTGACTCTTAGTCCGGGTAGAAGTTTGGCTAATCAGGAGCTGCTCATCGATAATAGTGGTATCCTGACTCAGAAAGTCCAGTGTTGAAGATTTTAAATCCTTCTGCCATAAAATTTCCTGGGCTGATCCCAGAATAGTGCACAAGGCAAATGTACCGGGGTAGTTTTTTTCCATATGTATTTGATTTTTTTTAAATATAGTATTAAATATTTCATGCAAAAGCGATATAATGTGCAATTATTTTTTCAATATTGTACACATTGTATATATTCCTTCCTCTTCCGGAAATACCAGAAAATTATTTAATGTCGAAAAATTGTAATGATAAGACTGACCTAAGTATAAGATCCTAATATATCCTGTATAGATATTCTAAAAAGTATTTTCATTCCCGTGTTATTTTCAAGTTCGTATTAGTTTATTATTTTCGCAAATTTAACAATTTTTAACATATATTAAAATATGTAAACAAAGTTTATCATGCCATATCAATCTATTGTTATGTACATTTCTGCATTATTCTGAAGCAAAAGTAGGCCAGTAAAGCGACAGAACATGACGCATAATAAAGATGAAGTATGTTTATTAAAAGAATCTTGCATCAGAACGGAATAGCTGATCTGTTTTTATAAGTGATAATCTTAGGAAAAGGTCAAAACACAGCACTCTATAATTACCTATTATCAGAGTTTTAATTTTATCTAATGTCAAGATTCTAAACCATATCATGGATTGATAAGTCAGGTAAGAGAAAGACAAGATAACTTACAAAAATTTCTGCTTTTTACAACTTAACAGCCTAAAATGGATTCTATCCACTTTAATTCCCCAGTTTAGAGGTACTAAAAAAGCCACTCTTCCGAATGGCTTCTTATTTTTTTGGAAACTGGTTTACTGATAGATTACCACATCATTTTTTTTGATTTGATATCCTTTTTTGTAAGGGGCTAAAACATAGCTGTCTTTAATGTGCGTTCCACTTTTCCAGAGATTCTCTTTTCCCTCTTTATCCAGAATAATACTTTTTGCCATTCCGTCCGGGATGAAAATTTCAGCTTTTTTCATGTTTTTAGTGAAAATCACTGCGGTCATTGAAGCGTAGCTTTGGTCTGAGTTGACTTCTTTCAGCTTTATTTTCTGACTGAAAGTTTTTATACAATCGTTTCTCAACTGTGAATAGGTGTATCCGGCAGAACCGATACAACCGTGAACATCTCTGTCTCCTCCTACTACAGGAGCTTTTTTTTGTGCAAAAATTAAGGAACATAGGAATACTGCACTGAATAAAATTGTTTTTTTCATATTTAAATTTTTTGTTGATGGTTGGTATAACGATATCCCAAAAAGGATACTCGTTAATTTCTTCATAAGTTACAAAAAAAACCATTCTTACGAATGGTTTTTCTATTTTTTGATGGATGTTCTTATCTGTAGATCACAACATTATCCTTTTTAAGCTGGTAGCCGTTTTTTTTGTACGGAACCAATATGTAATCTCCGTTTTTCCAGGCTTTGGCTTTTCCGCCTGCTCTGGTAAGGATGATACTCCCAGCTCCGGTATCTTTAACGAAAACTTCAGCTTTGTTCATGTCTTTACTAAAAATAACGGCAGCCATTGAAGTAGAACTTCCTTTCGGAGCAACTTCTGTAAGCTTTATTTTTTGCTCAAACACACGTACACAGTCTTTTTTAATTTGTGAGTACGTATACCCTGCTGAACCAATGCATCCGTGTGCATCTCTGTCACCACCCACTACCTGTGCTTTTTGTGCGAAGACTAGAGAACCAAGGAACATTGCGCTAAGTAAAATTGTTTTTTTCATTTTGATTTGTATAATATAATAACTAGAATGTCATTCATTAAAAAACCATGCCAAAAAAACATAAACCACAAAATGGTGAACCGTTAATACCGTTTCTTACTTAGTCCAGTTGATTCTGGAATGTTTCACCTCATCAGAGCTGGTACCAATCATGATATCAAACTCTCCTGATTCCCAGTCATATTTCAAATCTCCGTTATAGAATTTCAGACTTTCCGGGCTGATGTCGAAGGTGACTTTTTTAGACTCTCCTTTTTTCAGAAATATTTTCTGGAATCCTTTCAATTCTTTTACCGGTCTGGTAATACTTCCTACCAAATCTCTGATATATAACTGAACAACTTCCGCCCCGTCATAATTTCCGTTATTGGTTACTGTAACTGTTGCCTGAACGGTTTGATTTCCTTTCGGACTGGTATTGGAAACAGCCATATCAGAATAGCTGAATTTTGTATAGCTTAAACCAAATCCGAATGGATAAAGCGGTGTATTGCACTCATCCATATAGTTTGAACGGAATCTCTGGTATTCACATTTATCAACTAAAGTCTGGTCTAACGGACGCCCTGTATTTTTTGCATTATAATAAATCGGAACCTGTCCTAAACTTCTTGGGAAAGTCATTGGAAGTTTTCCGGAAGGATTTACTTTTCCGAAAAGAACGTCAGAGATTGCATTTCCTGCTTCTGAGCCGGCAAACCACGCATTAAGAATGGCATCAGGAATATCTTTTACATTCGTTAAAGCCAATGGACGACCAGTAAAAAGAACCATAGCAATCGGCTTCCCTGTTTTTTTTAGTTCATTTAATAAGTCAACCTGAGATTGAGGAATTGTAATTTCAGTTCTTGATGAAGATTCACCACTCATTTCTGCAGATTCTCCGATCGCTAAAACGATCACGTCTGATTTATTAGCAATATCCACCGCTTCTTTTAACAATTCTTCTTTTGAACGGCTGTCTCTGTCGGTTTTCTTACCGTGAGCGGCATAAATTTCTTCTAATTTAGCATCATAATCAATGTTTGCTCCTTTTGCAGAAATAAATTTCACTTCCTTGCCATAATTTGCCTGAAGCCCCTGCATTAAGCTAACAGATTTATCATGCTTTGCGGCAACACTCCAGGTTCCGGCCATGTTTAATGAATTATTGACCAATGGTCCGATTACCGCTACAGTTCCGGACTTTTTCAAAGGCAATACCTGGTTTTCATTTTTCATCAAAACCATCGACTGAGCTGCTGTACTTCTGGCAATATTTCTGTTTTCCATATTGAAAACTTCTTTTGCAGCCAGTTTAGCATCACCATGTTTATATGGATTATCAAATAGACCTAAGTCATATTTTGCTTCAAGAATTCTTCTCGCTGCCATATCAATTTCAGCCTGCGTCACTTTTCCTTCGGATAAAGATTTTTTAAGGGTCGTTAGAAATCCTTCACCTACCATATCCATATCAACTCCTGCTTTTAAAGCTAAAGCAGAAACCTGCTGAAGATCTCCCATTCCATGGTCTACCATTTCGTTGATCCCTGTGTAATCAGTAACAACGAAACCTTTAAAGTTCCATTTGTTTCTCAGTACCTCAGTCTGCAGCCATCTGCTTCCTGTTGCAGGAACTCCGTCAACCTCGTTAAAAGAAGCCATCACAGAAGCTACTCCTGCATCAACAGCTGCTTTATAGGGTGGGAAATATTCATTAAACATTCTCACATGGCTCATATCAACAGTGTTGTAATCTCTTCCTGCTTCACCTGCACCATACAATGCAAAGTGCTTCACACATGCTAAAATGGTATTACCGGCAGATAAGTCTTTACCCTGATAACCATACACCATATTTCTGGCAATTTCACTTCCTAAATACGGATCTTCACCGGAGCCTTCAGAAACTCTTCCCCATCTTGGTTCGCGGGAGATATCTACCATTGGAGAATACGTCCAGTTGATCCCGTCAGAAGAAGCTTCTTTTGCCGCAACTCTGGCTGACTGCTGAATAAGGTTCATATCCCATGAAGCAGCAAGTCCTAAGGGAATCGGGAACGTAGTTTCATATCCGTGAATAACGTCCATCCCAAAAATCAAAGGGATTTTCAAACGGCTGTTTTCCACAGCAACTTTTTGAACGGCTTTAATTTTATCAGCTCCTTTTATATTGAATAGTCCTCCTACTAAACCCAGTTCAACTTTTTTTCCAATATCAGAACTTTTAGCCAAACCTGTAGTAAAGTCACCTGAACTTGGTAAATTCAGCTGTCCTATCTTTTCATCTAAGGTCATTTTAGACAAAAGATTATCTACAAAAGCTTTTCTTTTAGCCGCATATTGAGAAGTCTGATAAGACTGAACGGGCTTCGTTACCATTTCCTGTGCCGAAAATACCGGCGCAAGCGCTAACGTTGCCATTACAATTAACTTTTTCATAAATCTATCTTCTTATAAATTATATTTCTATTTTTATTTTAATTCAAAGAGTGTCTATTTCTCTTTCTTTTTTGACATCATCCATTCATATAATTGTGGGTTCGAATAGGCAGAATCCCAGGAGTTATGATTATCATTTGGAAAAATAGTAAGTTCCGCTGAGGGATTGACAGGATGCAGCTTTTGATAAAATTTAAAAGCATTTTCAGGAAGCACAACATCATCCATTCCGCCATGGTATATTTTCATGTTCAAATTTTTATATTGCTGAATATTGGCAGTCATCACCTGATCTGTAGGAGCACATACTGAAACTACTGCGGCAAACATTTCAGGATGTTCCATTGCCAGCTTTAAGGTTCCCCATCCTCCCATAGAAAGCCCTGTAAGGTAAATTCTGGAGGCATCAATTTTATATTTTTTCTGGATTTCTCTGATCAGGTTATAAACGGTAACGGTATCCCACCACATATTTTCCGGACACTGGGGTGCCAGAATAGCTACCGGCTCTTTGATCAGATCTTTATAGGTAAACGGACTGTGCGCTTTTACCATTTCCAAATTATTCCCTCTTTCTCCTGAACCGTGAAGAAAAACAATTAGCGGAACATTTCCTTTGGTTTTCTGAGGATAATCGAGGATATAGGATATTTTTTCCTGTTTTTTAATTTCTTTATTCAATTCTGCTTTTATTTCCTGAGCATTCAGCTGTAAGGAGAGTGGCAGAAGTAAAAAGGGAAAATGTCTTAATTTTAATTTCATATTGTTATTTAGGTTTTGGCTAAAGGATTTGATGTTTTCTTTAAATGGCCACGAATGCATTGATATAATTATTTTATGCACTCATGGCGCAGTAAAGATTTTATTTTATTCCATATTTTGCTGAGTGAAAGCTTAGTTTTTTCAATCCCTGCTGAATTTCCGGAGCATTCATAAACAGCTTCCAAAGGAATCCCGTTCTGTAATTTTCGATCATGGGTGCAATGGTTCCCTGATCGATGGCCAGATATCTTGGAGTGGTCCAGTTATTATAATTGATTGATGTAGCATCATAAGGACCTGCAGAACCAATAAATTCAGGTTTTTGAGTGTATATAAATCTCAAAAAGTCCATAGATTCTTTTGGGGTATATGGAAAACTGCTCAATGCCGCAGTCGGAGTGATTACTCCGTGATCATTTTGTGGAAAATGAGCGTTATATCCTGTGCTTCCATCTTCATTTCTGGAATAACCGGCTGTCAGCCCCCAATACTCAGGTCCATATCCTTTCCATTGCTTTGGGTTTTCAACACAGTATTTATAATCGATAAGAACCTGATTCTTATTAAGATCAAAATAATTTTTAATCAGTTTGTCTGATAAATTGGTAGGATCTAATCCAATGTAAGAATATTGCGCCCAAAATAAAGGGCCTCCATACTCTTCAGCTCCGTTGTGCTTAACATACATTGGAAGTCCATATTTTGTTTTTTCCGAAAGAATCTTCCCGTTTCTTGCCCAGCCTTTATAATAGGTTTCCTCATCAATAGAATAAGTAGGTGAAGAAGCTGCTAAAATATAGGTGATCAGGCATTCGTTATATCCTTCCAGCGGAAAATTCATTTCCCATTGATACTCCGGTGACCAGTGCCAATACAATACTTTCTCACCTCCTTTTGTATACCAGTTCCATTGAATTCCTTTCCATAGTTCATCACATTTTGCAGCCAATCTTTTTTCTTCAGCATTTCCGTTCTTAAAATATTCACGAACCATCAGAATCCCTGAAGTAAGGAATGCTGTTTCCACAAGATCTCCTCCATTGTCTTTTTTACCAAAAGGAACCGTTTTCCCTGTCTCTCCATTGATCCAGTGTGACCAGGCACCCTTATGACGGTCTGCTTTAGCAAGGAAATCCATCATGGTAGTCAATCGTTTCACAGCTTCTTTTCTGGGAACAAAGCCTCTTTCTACACCCACCAGAATGGTTGCCAGTCCAAATCCGGAACCTCCTGTAGTGATAACGTGTTTATCGTTATCCGGATAGATCTTATCTTCATGATAACGTTCTCTTCCAAGCATTGAATGAGGTTCTGCATAATCCCAGAAATATTTCAGGGCATCTTTCTGAACTTTGTTCATGAGCTGCTCATCTGTAACAGTAGTATTTACAGCTCGGTTTTGGGAAACATCCTGTTTTGCTATTTGGGAGTTTTTGCAGGAATATGCAAACAATAAAGATGCAGCAGCAATTGATAATAAGGTCCTTTTCATGAAATCTTTTTTATCTGGTTATACTAAAAGAAGAGGAGAACTTTCATTCTCCTCTAAAGTGTGTGGTTATATCATTCTAATAATTAGGATTTTGCTGAGACAGCCCCCCTGCTTCCATAATAAAATCCTGTGGAAGAGGGAATACTTCATGCTTACCAACCTGGAATACTTTTCCTCCATCAGCTGCCATTGCAGCCTGTGCCTGACCTGTTCTGACTAAATCAAACCATCTGTCGTGTTCGAAAGCTAATTCTAATCTTCTTTGTTTCCAGATATCTGCTCTTACATCAGCTTGAGTAGATGCCGGAGAATCACCGATATGAGCTCTATTCCTTACTTGATTTAAGAATGGAATCGCAGCAGAAGTCTGGCCTAATTCGTTCATTACCTCAGCTTTCATCAGAAGAACCTCAGCATATCTCAGATAACGGATATTGGTATCAGTATTAGCCTGATCATAATAAGCTGAAGAATATGCTTTATAATTATAAAACTTATTATCTGCATTGATGTTGACTTTTCTATCATCATATAGCGTCATTCCTCTTTGCATAATAGTAGCATCTCTTCTTGAGTCACCTGCAGAATAAGCATCAAACAAGCCTTGGGTTGGCGTTGCAAATCCCCAGCCCCAACCTCCGGTACCACGTGGCGACTGTACCTGAGTATACTGCTGTATTCCTCTACCAGCTACAGCTCCTGACCCTTGAATTTCAAAAATAGATTCTGCATTATTTTCTCCTGTGATTTTATAAATATCAATAAATTCCGGAGTTAAGGAATAACCTGTTACCAGATTACACTGATCAAGTGCTAATTGCCATTTTTTCTGATAAAGATATACTTTAGCCAATAAAGCATGAGCTGCACCAGAAGAAGCCCTTCCTACGTTTGAAGCCCCATATGCTGAACGATCAGGCAATGCTTCTATTGCATCTTTAAGATCTTTTTCTATAAATGCATAAATTTCTTCTTTAGAAACTCTTGTTAACTGCATTTTTTTGTCTGCATCATTGTCTGTAGCAGGAACATGATCAACTAATGGAACACCGCCAAATGACTTCACCAATGTGAAATACATAAATGCTCTTAGGAATTTTGCTTCTCCCATTAATCTTTTTCTTAAGCTTTCATCAGCATTTTTAAGCTGAGGAATGTATAGTAATGCCTGATTTGCTCTATTAATCCCCTGATAATTAGAAGCAAATAATTCTTTGAAAGACGGTGTTGTAGCGGTAAAATTCAAGGCATCCAGAATATCTTTATCTGAACCATTATCACCTGCGCTAGATCCTTTGTCTGCATCATCTGAAACAATTGAAGTTACTCCAATCCAGGCAAAGGTACTCATGTTCCAGTCCAAAAATTTAGCATAAATGGAATTGACAAAATATGTAGCTCCATCGTTATTATTGAATTTTTCAATATCACCAACAGTCATAGATTCTGAAGGAGAAACATCAATAAACTCTTCTTTACAACTCTGTGTAAAAGTCCCTGCTGCCAATAACATCAACGAGACAATTAATATTTTATTTTTTTTCATTTTTTCTAAAAGTTTACGTTTAAACCAAAAATAAATGATCTCAATGTAGGATATGAGTTCAGCTCTACTCCGGCAAGTTTATATGGATTTCCTTCTGCTGTTGCATCCGCTGCATTATATCCTGATAATTCAGAAGAATATCCTGAATATTTGGACCAAACAACTGGGTTAATAGCACTAACATATAATCTTATAGATTTAACATTTTTCACTACATTCTTAATAGTATATCCTACTGAAATATTATTAATTCTAAAATAATCTCCGTCTTCTAAGAAAAATGTAGATGCAATTGGTATTGCAGTTGTAGGTGCAGGATTTGCTGCATTGGTATTAGTAGGAGTCCAGTAATCATTAGCTACTGAAGATTCAATATTTTCCCCGCTGATTCTTTGAGCCTTTTTACCATTATAGACTTTAAAACCAAAAGCACCATATCCGTTAGCAGCAAAATCCCAATTTTTATAGCTTAAAGATACATTGATACCTAAAGTAGATTTTGGAATATAAGAATCAAAATATTTTCGGTCACCTGCATCTGCAGATCCTGTCACTCCATTTCCATTAAGGTCTTTATATTTCATAGCACCGTTTGCATCATATCCGTCAAACTCCCACAAGTAGAAACTTCCTAATGCATGGCCTACCGTTGATCCATTGAACAATTTAGTCCATTGTCCATTACCCAAATCTCCGCCACTGAGCTGAGCAACATTTTTTTCAGTATTAACTTTCGTTAGCTTATTTTTATTATATGAATAATTAGCTCCAACAGAATAAGTCCAGTTTTCACCAACTTTATCAGCCCAGTTAAGCGAGAATTCCAATCCTTTATTAACTACAGCACCCATATGAGAATAGTAAGTTTCTGACTGCCCTGAAGTCAGGAAATTAGAAATCCCTAAAATCAGATTTTTTGTCTCCCTGTTATAAGCATCTACCGAACCTGTCAGTCTGTTATTCAAGACCGCGAAATCAAGTCCTACTGATGATTCTTCTGTAATTTCCCATCCTAAAGTCGGATCATATCCTTTATTAACAGTAATTCCGTTACTTACCGCATTACTGTTTCCAAAACCATAATTATAAACTGTTCCTGAACTAAGTGATAAGTAGTTTAAAGGAACTTTCTGATTCCCTAATCTACCCCAACCTCCTCTAAGTTTTAAAAGGTTAAAGAAGCTATCTTTCATAAAATCTTCTTCAGACACTATCCAACCTGCACCAAATGATGGGAACGTTCCCCATTTTTGACCTGCAGCAAACTGAGAGGAGCCATCTCGTCTTACGGTAGCACTTAAAAGATAACGGTTCATCAGTTTATACTGTGCTCTAGCAAAATATGATATTGTTGTGTTTCTGTCTCCTTTTACTGATGTTAGATTTTGTACATTATTCACGTAATCAAAGCCACTAAGATTCCAGTAATTTTGGTCAGTTAATAAAAGATTTCTTCTCGTAAGGTTTAATGATTCAACACCATTGATTACTGTTGCTTCTGTACCTACCGTTGCTTCAATATCATGTACTCCAAACTTTCTATTATATGTTAAGTAGTTTGTAAGTGACCAGTTATAATAATCTTCTTTCTTGTTAAGAAGAGTATTTCTGGCATTTTGCCCTGGAAAATCACCTGGTACTCTTGTAGGATCTGCCGCTAACCAAACTGCTACGGCATCCGTAAAATTGTACGCTTTATAATTTCCATATTCACCACTAAACTGAGAAGTGAATTTTAATCCTTTCATGATATCAATATCCAACTTCAGACCTCCCTGCATAATCATGCCTTTATTTTGCTGATTATCAAAAAATAGCTGGCTTTCAGGATTCCCTACGTTATTAAATTGATTTCCAATATAATCTACCACACCATTGGAGTTAACTCTTGGAAGCCCAAACTGTCCAGATGCATAACGAACCGGAACTATAGGAGACTGCTTATATGCAGTCGTAAAAGCATTTAGTGGTTTTGGTGTTTCTTTTGTGAAAGCAATACTTAAGTTTTGTGATAGGGTAACTCCTTTTGCAATTTTAAATTCATTATTTGATCTAATCGTTGCACGGTTATAATCCGTACCGCGAAGAATAGACTGCTCATCATAGTTACTTAAACTTAAGAAATATTTTACAGATTCTGAAGAACCTGAAATCGAAAGATTATGCTGATTGTAAATACCTGTTCTTGTGATTTGCTTGTACCAGTCAGTATCTACAGGTTGATTAAGAGAAAATTTATTGATTCCTAACGCTATATTGTTATAGTTAGCAAATTCTGAAGCATTTGCCATTTTTACTGTTCTTAAAGGATTTCTAATTCCAATCAGTCCGTCGTAAGAAACACTCAACTTTCCTTTACCTCCTTTCGTTGTAATAATAATAACTCCATTTGCTGCTCTGTTTCCATAGATAGCAAGTGCAGCCGCGTCTTTTAATATATCATAGGTAAGAATATCATTACTGTTTATATTATTAATGTTACTGGCAAACATCCCATCTACAACATATAAAGGTTCTCTTCCTCCCAGTACTGTACCCATTCCTCTAATCATTACACTAGGAGTGGAACCAGGTAAATCCGAAGCTGTCACCTGTACCCCTGCTGCTTTACCCTGGATAGCCTGCGAAGCATTTAATACTTTTGTCCTGGTTACTTCTTCTGCACTGATGGAGCTGATAGATGTTGTATTATCTACTTTTTTACGACTACCATACCCGATCATTACCACCTCGTCAATCTTCTGGACTTTGGCAGAATCAGGTGTAGTCTGTGCATTCACGTTCATTCCGAAGTACAAAACCGCGATAAGGCATGAATACTTTAAATTACATTGTTTCATATAGTTTCGAGTTTATTCAAATAATCAAATTTTGATATGTCTTAATAAGTGGAGTTATTTAAAATCTCAAAAAAAGACATTAGCCAAAAATATAAAAAATATCCCACCATGTTAAATTATCTTAAAAATTTAACAACTATTGTTTTTTTTTGAATTAAAAATGAAATAGGATCAGTTTTTATGAGTTTATATTCAAAACAATATGGAATAACATAATATATCTTTAATAGGAAAATAGCAATTTTAACATAAAAATTCACCAAATTGACTCCCTAAATTAATATTTTGTTAAATAAAGAATAGTATTTACCTTTGGTGCAGTTTTTGAGAAAAGCAATAAGAAAAAAATCAATAAAAAGATTAATGAAAAAATACATCATTGCAGCCGCTCTTATTATCGGAACCGGCGCAGTCATTACCACTACGGTACAGTCCTGTACCACCCTGGCGACAAGCGACATGGGGCTTTCTATTATTAAAAGGATGCTCTTGAATGGTATTGATAAAGGAATGGGGGTTTACGCGAATAAAGAGGCCTTCCTGCAGAATAACATGGTGGATAAAGCTCTTCCAAAAGAGCTCAGAGATATCAACTCTATGCTGGAGAAGATTGCGCCTTCATTAGTCGCTAAGGAAAGGGATTATATCGCACAGGCAGCTGCTTACACGGTAAATACTTCAAAACCTATTTTACAGGGTGCGGTAAACAGTCTGAACGCTCAGGACGTCACAAGAATTATCCAGGGAACTACTGCCACACAGATTCTGAAAGAAAAAACCTCTCAACAGCTTATTGCAGCCATTGCTCCTAAAGTGGATGAGAAGCTGAATGAATACGGTATTGTAAAAACAGTCAACACTGCATTGGCCGGAAATAATTTCCTTGGCAGCCTTTTAGGAGGAAACAAGAACACTGTAAGCTCAGGAGGGCTAAGCCAGCTTGCTTCTGAACAGCTTGTCAACGGACTTTTCAATATCATAGAAGATTATGAGCACCAGAACTCCAAGTCCTTACTAGGACCATTTGGAAAATAGGAAATTTTTCATTAAATTTATATTAATATTAATAATTGCAGATGGATATATTACAAGGAAATCAACACGCAAGTCCTGAAGATTTCTATAAGTCTTTAAAGGAAAAACTGGAAGATCATCACGATTTTCCTGAGGATTATTTATTCAAATTTATTATTCCTACAGACCAGTCAAAATTAACTGAAATTTACAAGGTTTTTGATGGTATTAAATTTACATTGGGAAACCGTGAAAGCAAAAATGGAAAATACACAGCCTGCAATATCAACGCATTTGTATTGGATGCTAATCAGATTGTGACTATTTATAAAGAAGTAGCAAAAATAGAAGGAGTTATTCTATTGTAAAAATGAATCGGCTGTCTCTTTGAGACAGCCGATTTTATGAACATCCATCCATTCTCAGAAAAAAATCAACCTAATATAAAAATCCATCTTTGGAGATTTGATACGGTTTATTTTTTAACGAATTTCAAATATTGTCTTTAATATATTTTAAAGCACAAAAAAGCCCATTTATTTATAAAACGGGCTTTTTTATTATTTATTAATTCTTAATTATTTATCAATAAAGAATTTGACATTTTCAATAGGCCTTCCCAACATTGCTACAGAGCCTTTCACCAGAATAGGTCTTTGTATCAGTGAAGGATTTTCAGACAAAATCTTAATCCATTCCTCTTCGGAATAGTTTTTATCGGCATACTTTTCCATATATAGTTTATCCATTTTACGGATAATATGAAAAACGCTTTGATTCAGCTTCTTCAAAACTGTTTTGATCTCCAGAATGCTTAACGGATCTTCGATGATATTAATGATTTCAAAAGGCACACCATTTTCATCAAGGTACTCTAACACAGCATTTGATTTCGAACAGTTTCCGTTATGTAAAACTTTAACTAACATCTTTAATTGCTTTAAAAAATTAAACTTACTTATCTCAAAATTAATAAGAATTCTCTTGAGATTGTCTTAACATTCTGATAAATGTTTGTTAAAACAATCCGTGCAATTCTGCTTCAATCTTTTCCAGAATAAGCCCGAAATCTTCCGGTTTTTCTACAAAATCAAGATCATCCACTTCAATAATCAGAAGTTTACCTTCTGTATAGCCGGAGATCCATTTTTCGTATTTCTGATTGAGTTTTGAAAGGTATTCAATACTAATTGACGCTTCATATTCACGTCCTCTTTTATATATTTTCTTTACCAGATTGGGAACATCTGATTTTAAATAGATCAATAAATCCGGAGCTGATACAAATGATTTCATCAGATCAAAAACCGATGAATAGTTATTAAAATCTCTGTCAGAAAGAAGGTTCATATCATTTAAGTTTTCTGCAAAAATGTGTGCATCTTCATAAATGGTACGGTCCTGAATAATATTTTTACCGCTTTCTCTGATCTCTTTCACCTGACGGAATCTGCTTCCCAGGAAGTACACCTGCAACGCAAAGCTCCATTTGCTCATATCCGAATAAAAGTCCTCCAGATACGGGTTATGATCTACATCTTCAAATTGTGCATCCCATCCGTAATGCTTGGAAAGCATTGTGGTTAAAGTCGTTTTTCCCGCTCCAATGTTTCCTGTAACTGCAATATGCATATTATTTTTCCTTGTATTTACTGATTAATCGACAAGCTTTTCTACGCCGGCAGTCTGAAGGTCGGAAACCTCTTCAATCAGTTCTCCTAATGTATTGTCTGAAGGTTTTCCCGCTGTTTGTTCATCCGGATTTACTTTAGGTTTTTCTATAGATTCCGGCTGAATTTCCAATTGTTTCAGCTGCTTGGCTTTTTTTACTTTTTCAAGGCTGTAAAGATAGAGTTTGTTACCCTTGATTTCAAAATAAGAGAGGATATTTTTATCCACAATTTGTGCATCCGGATCATCAAAAATGGTTGTCATACCTTTTTCAGGAACGTATTTTGAAATCAGATTATTGGCAATAACCAGAATGTTATCATTCTCTCTCCTGAATCTTTTTCCGTTATCGATAGGAGCTTCAAAGAGTTTTTCAAATTTAAGGTTATAGATCCTGATATGTTTTCTTGTTAAAATATAGACTTTACTTTCATAAACCAGGAGGTCCATCAAATCTTCAAAGCTTACATCAAACGGATATGAATTGATGGTAGTATCATTTCTGAAATTATATTGTATCAGGCGTTTTGTACTGTCATCCAATAACCATAATTGCTGCAAATCTTCAGCATAAGCCATTCTGATAAAACCAAATTTCTGCTTAAAATCAATACGCTGAATCTCATTCATGTTTTGGTCCACAAATTTCATCTCCTGAGCATTTTCTGAAAATAAAGAGACATTCAGCGGATTCTGTACACTTTGCACTTTATAGGGTACGGTAAGCATCATTTTTCCGATCTGTTTTCCTAAGGAATCATATTTGGTAAGACTAAAATCTTTGTTTTTATAGATATACAGATTTCCATAGTCATCGGCCAGCATATCTTTGGCTTCCTTAAGTTTTAAAGTATCTAAAGGAATAATATTCTGTGCCGAAGCTGTACAGAAAAGGAAAAAAAATAATAAGTTTAAAAACTTCACTCTGTTTTTTTAATGTGTTCAATATACAGAAAAATAATTTCATCTAAAAGGCCGCCAAATCTGATCTAATTTTTTTTAATATTCATGAAAACTGAAATAATCAATTTGATCTTTGGGATCTATAATCATTCAGCTGCGTTTATTTTATTTAATCGCAACTTCATAGATTTTGGCCCACTTTTTTCCTGTGATGAGCATATTCTCTCCTTTAAAGGCTATTCCGTTTAAAACGTTTTCACTATCACCATGATTGTTTTCCTTTGTGAGTTTGGTGAAATCAAACTTACCTACAGCTTCTCCGGTTGCAGGATTAATCTTTAATATAATAGGGTTATGCCATACATTCGAATAAATAAATCCGTTATGATATTCCAGTTCATTCAGGTTATCGTAGGTTGTTTTGTTCCCGGCTACAGACACTTTCTTCACCACTTTTGAAGGGTCATTCACATCCAGAAAATAAAGATTTTTTGAGCCATCGGTGGCCACAAGGTTTTTCCCGTCATAGGTAAGCCCCCACCCCTCTCCAATTACATTTGGCAAAGGAAATTCTGAAAGTTTTTTTAGTGTATTTTTATCGTAGATAAAACCAATTTTATTTCTATAGGTTAACTGGTAAATTTTATCCCCCACTACAGCGCAGCCTTCGGAGAAAATTTCAGGTGGCTGCTTTTCAATGATAGCAGGTACCTTTGACCCTAGTGTATATTTTATAAGCTGGGATGCTTTTTCCAATCCGTCACTTTCATAGATTGTATTTCCTTCTGCCAGGAAACCTTCAACAAAGTTATTGGGATCATGCGGATATTCTGCAATAATCTGATAGGAAATATTTTGTTCAGGATTTTTTGCAAATACGTTGATTGTAGCATCCTGATTCAAGGTTTCTCCGCTTTTGGTTTTAATCATAAAGATTACATTATTGTCTCCCAATGTGAAAAGTTTGGGATCAATCAGCAAGCCGGAACTTTCCTGATCTTCAACACTTAATGTAATGGATTCTGCATTATCGGTAACTTCTTTGGGAAGACTAAGTTTATCTCCGAAATGATATCCTTTTTTTTCTTTTGAATTATTGTAATCAGCCAGAGTATCCATCATCTTCTCGTTTTTTTTGCATGATGACAGCAAAAGAACAGCTGCAAAACCGGCCAGTATATTTAGTTTTATAAAATTTCTTATCATTCTTCAAAAATACTAAAATTGATCTGTAACTATAAAAATAGCGCACCCTAGGGAACGCTATTTTCTATAAATAAACTGTTATTTCAAATTATTTGATCTGAACTTCATAGATTTTTGGCCAGTTTTTACCTGTTACCAGCATATTTTCTCCTTTAAAGGCAATTCCGTTCAGTACATCATCACTCCCTTTTGTATTTTGCTTTGCAATTTCTGTGAAGTCAAATGTTCCTACTACTTCTCCATTTGCAGGATTGATCTTTAAAATAATTGGTTTCTGCCATACATTCGCATAGATAAATCCGTTGTGATATTCCAGTTCGTTCAGTTGGTCATATGCCTGAGAGCTTCCTGCTACGGCAATGTATTTCACTACTTTCGAAGGATCAGCCGGATCAAGGAAATACAAAAGCTTGCTTCCATCTGATGCAATCAGATTTTTCCCATCATACGTTAACCCCCATCCTTCTCCCAATACATTTGGGTAAGGGAATTCTGAAAGCAGTTTTAAAGAACTTTTATCATAGATATATCCTTTTTTGCTTTGCCACGTCAACTGGTATACTTTATCTCCTACAATGGTGCTTCCTTCAGAAAAATCTTCTTTAGCCTGCTTTGTAGATGCAAGAGGAGTTGTTGTTCCCAATGTGTATTTTAAAATCTGTGAAGATCCGTTCTGTCCGTCACTTTCATAGATTGTATTTCCTTCAACCTGGAATCCTTGCACGAAATTTTTGGGATCATGAGGATATTCTGCAATAATCTGGTAAGAAATATTTTGTTCAGGATTTTTTGCAAATACATTGATTGTGGCATCCTGATTCAGTACTTCTCCTCCCTTTTTTTTGATATTGAATGTAACCGCATTATCT
Source organism: Chryseobacterium sp. 14P4.3.2 (assembly GCF_057799275.1). Lineage (NCBI taxonomy): Bacteria > Pseudomonadati > Bacteroidota > Flavobacteriia > Flavobacteriales > Weeksellaceae > Chryseobacterium > Chryseobacterium sp. 14P4.3.2. Next base: position 129,259 of record NZ_JBYOKO010000014.1, on the reverse strand, counting down.
CCCAATGTGAAAAATTTCGGATCAATGGCTAAATTGGAAGTTTCTTTGTCACCAAAGCTGATGGTTACGCTTTCTGCATTTTCTGTGACCTCCTTTGGAAGTTCCAGTTTATCACCAAAGTGATATCCTTTTGATTCCATTGAAGTATTATACGTATTTAAGGTATTAAGGATCTCTTTGTCCTTATTACAAGACGCCAGTAGTAGAATTGCTGCGAAACCCGCTATTATATTTTTTTTCATTGATTTTCTAAATATTTCCCCAAAAATAGCAAATTTTATTCCGTCTTGCCAATATTATCGACAGACTGCCCGAATTGTAGTAGATAACCATTGTTGTCATAGACTCCAAATTCTCTCATTTCCCATTCAAAAGTTTCAATTTCATAACATATTTTTGTTTTGGCTTTAAGATCTTCCCAAAGCTCATCAACATGATCAACATTGAAATAGAAAGAGCCTGTAAAGCCTATTCCATTAAGCTTTTCATATGCATTTTGGGAAATCATAATCTCCACTTCGTCTTTACGGAGTGACGCCCATCCCCAATCGTCATTTTTTCCCACCAGGGTAAACCCTAAAATCATGGTATAAAAAGTAATCGTTTCGTCTATACTTTCTGTCCAGAGTACAGGACGGATTGGTGTAAATAATGCCATACTTTTTAAAAGTCAAAACGGTTCTTATTAATTTTCATATTGACTGAAATCCATATTTCATGATCAATACTTACTTCGCTCATGACATCAGGATCAATCTCAAAACCTACTTTTTTATAGCACTCAATTGCTCCCCTATTCCAATCGTATACATTGAGTTCTGCTGTTTCTCTATCAAAATTACGGAAACCGTATTTCAGCAGCTCCTGTACTGTTTTCTTTCCGTAACCTTTTCCACGGTTATTTTCATTCCAGATCAGTATTCTTCCGAGAAGAAAAGTATTTTCTTTTAAAAATATCTGAGCATGTCCTATTGCATTCTGATCGGTTTCGTCAATGATTTTGAACAAGGTTCTGTTCTCATCAGAAAGGTCTTTTTTCAACTGATCTTCCGTAAGAGGGAAACTGTACATAGGACCTGCAAACTGAAGAAGTGCTCGCTTATCTGGTATCCTGGAAATGAGCATCTGAATATCTTCAGTTTTGAAAGGCTGTAATTTGATCATCGTGATAATTTTCTAAATACTCTTTTAAACTCTGCCCAATAATTGTATTCCATCCTCCTGTGAAATTTTCTCTAGAAAAACCTTCTCCAAGGTCTTTGAAGTTTTCAATTCCTTCATGGGTTAACTTTACAACAGTTCCTTTTTCTCCGGACGAGAGTTCCCATGTTACCACTGTTTTCAGATCAGAAAAATCCGGATAAGACCATGTATGTTTTAATTTCTTATGGGGTACAATTTCTATAATTTCGCACTGGTGATGGTATTTATTTTCGCCACCGGGTTCATAAAAATTAAACAGGTGTCCTTTTTTCAATTCAAAATCCGGGATATCGAAATACCAGGATTTCATTTCAATCTTATTAGTCAATGCATTCCAGATTCTTTCGGCTGGAGCATTTACTGTATACTGAACGGTGATAGGTGTATTCATCTTTTTAATTTTAAAACTACAGTCGGATCCTTTTTCAACGTCTGACCACGATATTTTTTATATCTAAAAACGGAGTCTATCCATGAGAAAACCCGGTGATCTTTGCTTCATCAAAGTCCAACTGCATTTCAATGGTTCTCATCACATGATCATCGAATATTTTCTCTCTTTTCATTCTATGGAGCTCATTTCTCTGTGCCTGAATAATCTGACGCAGGACATTTTTATTTTCATTCACTGCGGTGACATAATCTCCAGTTGAGGCCATACATTGAGCTTTATCTGCCATCAACATCATTTCATTTTCGAGCTTATGCTTTTGGTGGCGTACAAGACTATTAGATACAGCCAGTTCAGAAAAGTCATTATCAAGTTTATGTAAAGCGGCCTCTTTCAATTTACGCATCAGAATCACCTCCTGTTTCTCTTCCGGCAGCTCGCTTCCTGCATCCTGAATATTCAGCAGTTTCAAAATCGGGCTCAATAATAATCCCTGTCCTACTAAAGTGATCAATATGATAACGAAAGTTACGAATAAAATGATATTTCTATGGGGAAATACATCTCCATTCGGAAGAAAAGCTGGAATAGAAAGTGCTGCAGCCAGTGAAACGACTCCTCTCATCGCTGCAAAACTGATGATAAAAGGCTCCCGCCAATCCGGTTTGGGAACTTTCAATCTTAGTTCTTTAGAACAGACTCTTGGGAAATACATTAATGCATAGCTGTATAATATTCTGGTTCCGATGATAGCTCCACCAATGACCACACTGTAAAATATTCCTTCAGAAATGGTGTATTCTTTCATTCCTTCCACTACTATAGGAAGTTCTAAACCGATAAGAATAAAGATAATGGTATTCATCAGAAATATCAGTACACTCCAGACATTCCCTGACTGAATTCTTGAAGTATGGCTCAGATAGCAATGCGAATTATAAGACATCAACAGTCCTCCCGCTACTACTGAAAGCACCCCGGAAAAATGAAAATGTTCTGCTCCTACATACATAATGTACGGTACAATAAGGGTGATAATGGTGTCAATATTGGAGTTGGTCGGAATAATCCTCAGCAATGCTCCAAACAGAAAACCTACTGCTACTCCCACAGCAATTCCTCCGATAGCCATAGTAAAGAAATCCTGAACAGCATCTCTCCAGATAAACTGTCCTGAAATAACTGCTGCAAGTGCAAATTTAAATACAATTAAGCTGGAAGCATCATTGATAAGGCTTTCACCTTCAAGAATACTGGTAATCTTTTTCGGTATTTTCATATGCTTCAACACAGAAGTGGCTGCTACTGCATCCGGTGGCGAATTTACTCCTCCCAGCAGGAACCCCATAGCCACTGTCAGCCCCGGAATAATGGAAGATGAAAGATAAGCAACGACTATTGAGGTAAGGAATACCAGCCCGAAAGCCATAGAAAAAATCTGCTTTCTCCATTTATGAAAGTCCTGCCATGAAGTAAACCATGCTGCCTCAAACAAAATAGGCGGCAGAAAAATAAGAAAAACCAAATCCGGTTCTATCTCTATACGCGGCATTCCCGGAATAAAGCTTATCAGTAATCCTGCGATCACAAGAAAAATAGGATAAGCCACTTTCAGTTTCTGCCCAATCATGACTAATATCATTACAGACAGTAAGACTACAATGGATATTATAACATAGCTGTGAATCATTTTTGATATCGTTTTTTTAAGTATTATTTTTTTGAAGCTGTCCGATTACAGCACAATATTATTCTTAGGAGCAATTGCCGGAGGAAGATCAGATTCATCCAGCATATCCCTCATATCTATTTCTATGGTACGGCTTATCTGGGTAATCGGGACATCATTCGGGCTTCCTTCAAAAGGGTTTACAGAGGCTTCTCCGACACTGTCTAAAGTATGAAAACACCATGTCACCAATAATGAGAAAGGAATATTAAACCAAAGTGTCCATCCTTCTACCACAGTACCTTCTCCCAATTTACCAAATTCTTTGAGTAAGCCGAAAGGGACAAAAACAATAAATAAGAGCAAAAGGTAAGTGGTAATGGAGGAAAAGTTTCTTGGATATGGGAAATTTTTTATTCTTTCAGCTTTTCCCTGACTATCGGTAAGTTTCACTAATTGCTGATTGATCTGCGTCCACTGAAAGTCATTGATCTCCCCTTTTTGGTATGCTTCAGACAGCTCTTTGCTTTGGATGGCCATTAATTGGGTAGCTCTGTTTTTCTTACTTAAAATATACTGAAGTTCATTTTCAGAAAGGTATTTTTTCAGCTCTTCATCCAATTTTGTCATCCTTTCCGGAATTTCATATTTTTTGGAGTATTCGTCAAACTGTGCGGTTCCCATGTTTTCCCAGGCTCTGGGCTCACGAAGCTGAAACCTTAGCGCAGTAAGCCATGCATAATGGCGAAGAAACATGTCCTTTACTTTTTGTGAGCCTTTTGAGATAAGAGCATCTCTAAGGATATACCCAAAACTCCGGCTGTCATTAATGATGGCGCCATAAATCTGTCTTGCTTCCCATAATCTGCTGTAACTGGCATTGTTTTTAAATCCTACAATAAAGGCTACAGCTGTTCCCAAAATAGCGATTGGCTGCCAGGGTACTGAAAGGAATGTCCAGCCTAAAAAGTACAAAACCGTTGGAATTGCTGACAAAACAATTAAAGCATAAATACTGCGCCTCGTCCAGCTGATGAACTCCCCTGCGCCAAACCTTTTTCCCGAATGCATAAGTGTTTATTTTATTGTGTTTATTACTTATTTGTTGTTTTCAAATAATCGTCATCATCAGGATCTTCAGCAGTAATTGTTATGATCAGTTTTTAGTAAATGGAATATTATTATAAAAACCGATCTGAATCTGTCCGCGATTCTTATTTTCCTGAATCTGGTTCATGTATCCTGCTTCTATTCTCATATTTTTATTAATTACATAGCCTAAAGCGCCATATACTCTGTTCCTATCGAAAACCGGACTGTTGAAATGAAGAAAGATCTCATTATATACGGATGCATACAGTGTTTTGGGAAGCATCTCTTTCTTAGTAATCGGAATATTGAAACCTAACATATATCGAAATCTCATTCTAAAATCATCTTCCAGAAAACGTTCTTCTAAGCGATATCGGTGCTGAATATTAAAGCGTCCGAACTTCTGTTTTGTAATATACTGCTGGAAAATTCTATGTTCAATATTTTCTTTTTTTTCTCCGTTTACATAAGGCTGACTCAGAATGAAACCATATCCCAACAAAACATTATTGTTATTTTCTGTCAGGTCATATCCAATTCCTGTACGTACTAAAAGCTGTTCCAGATCTCCGATACCATCAAAATTCCGGTACTGGATTTCGTTATGCCAGTTCAGTTTCTTACTGATCTTATTATTCCCAAAGTACATATACCAGGCACCCAGATCACTTTTCTGTGCATACGTTAATACAGAACCTAATCCTAACACAGCAAAAGCCAGCTTCGTAAAAACCTTTCTCATATTTATCAATTACTATTATCTATCGTTTTTAACAAAATTAATAATTTTAATCAATAATAACAAGCAAATATTAAATGTAGCTTGAAACATTTTTTACAAGTAAATCATTTCAAATCTGAGGTTTTCCCTAATTACATTTCATTTTATTCCAAAACCTTTCTATCAGGACGTTTTCTATTTTTCATCAAAGTAGTTATACCTTCTGATATTCAAATTCAGGCTAATTCATTTATCCGGCACTCTGAACGATATAACCTTCACAAAGTTAAAAAATTGAATGAAAGTTAGAAAAATAAAGACCTCCAAAATACTAATTTTCAGAGGTTTAATTTGATTTTAAAATTGGATTATTTTAAAGCTTCTATATCGTTTCTGTGTGAAAACTAATCTAACTTTATTCAAACCGGTCTTTCAGATAGTTCATATCTGCAATTTTGCTTTCAATTGCGTAAACAACTAAACCGGCTGTATTTTTGGCTCCGGTTTTCAGTAAGAGACTATTGCGGTGACCTTCAACAGTTCTTGAACTTAAAAAAAGCTGGTCTGCAATTTCAGAGGTACTGTATTGTTTGCAGATTAATTCCAATACTTCTTTTTCTCTTTTGGAAATATGATTGGCATCAAAAATACTGGACACTTTCTTTTTGGGTTCTGTAAGGTTTTGATGTAATGCTTCCAGTACTTCATTATTATAAAAAAAACCTTTATCATGTACTTCCCGAATCGCATTGAGCAATTCCGAAGGAGTCGAATTTTTTTTAAGAAAAGAACAGGCCCCTGACTGGATCATATTCACAATAAAAGCTTTTGTATTATAACTGGTGAGTGCAATAATCTTTATCTGAGGATATTTGATGTGGATCTGCTTGGTAGCTTCTACTCCGTTAACTTCCGGCATATTAAGATCCATGAGAATGATATCCGGAAGCTCTTCAAGGGCTGACAGCTCATCAAGCAGCTCTTTACCATTGCTGAAATCACTGACGAGCTCAATATCTTTCTCTCTCTGTAGCAACAATGAGACTCCCTGACGAAACAGGGCTTCATCATCTACCGCTATTACCCGAATTATATCCTTTTGCATCTTATTAATTATTTAAAATGTAAATTCTACTGTAATTCCTTTTCTGTTTTCACTTTCAATTTTCAAAGTACCATTAATCAGTTCTACGCGGCTTCTGATATTCCGAAGGCCCAATCCTCCTTTCAAAGTATCTTCATCAAGATTAAATCCTTTGCCGTCATCTTTATAAATGCAGGTGTTTTTTCCATCTTTTCCTATAAATTCTATTTCAATATGGGTGCTTTCACCATGTTTTATAGAATTATTGATCAGCTCCTGAACTATTCTAAAGATATGCAAATTTTTTTCATTTTCTGCTTTTGCAAAGTACAGACTGCTGGAATAGGAAATCTGTATGGTCTTAGAAAGATTAATTTCAGAACATAATGCATCTATCGCTGCATGCAGTCCAAATTTCTCTAAAATAGGAGGAAGCAAATCGTGTGAGATTTGCCTGGCACTTTCTGCTGTTTTGTTGACCAAATGTATTATTTTATTTTTCAGTTCGTTATATTCTTCTCTTGTGGCATTTTCGTAATCCAGCAGATGGATATTTAAAGAGACAACACTTAGTTTTGAACTGATATCATCATGCAGATCCTGTGCGATCCGCAATCTTTCTTTTTCCTGAGCGCTGATAATTGCATGGGTAAGGTCTTTCTCGTACCTGACTTCCAGTTCTTTTTTCTCAATAAGATTTCTGGTTATTTTCTTATTTGAAAAATAATAAAATAGGATCAGGGTAACGGCCAGTAAAGTAAATGCCAGAAAGGTATAAACAATAGTGGAGATAATTGTATTCTCATTCATCTTTTAAATAATAACAGTAATTACACATTTTTTCTACGGAAAGAAAGATATTCTGCCAAAATAAAAATCTGGTATACAATAAACATCACAACATTGAAAACCCATATCTCTTTATGCAGTTTTCTATTCATTACCGTATATAAATTTCCGGACAGAAATATCACGGTACTGCTTATCAGGTACAGTAAAAGTCCCAGGCTTATATAATTATATTTTTTTTCGGTATCCAATATATTGTACAAATGAAATAATGCCAGGATAACAATAGAATAAGAGGTGGCAAAAATTTCAAACAGATTAAAAACAAAATATTTTTCCGGATATATAATATATTGTATAACAAGAACCGCAGGAATTGCAATTAAAAGAGTACGCGCTGCTTTCTTCTGATATTTTTCAGTTAAAATCTCATGAAAAAATAAACCCAGCAGCAGAAACTGACCTATCAGATAATAATGAGAGAAAAAAAGATTATTAATCTTCTGGTAATTTAATACATAGAAGACAATTTCACATATTAATATCCAAGCTAAATAGCTTATAAAAAATATATAGGCTTTTCCGGAACCGGAAAAGCCTATACAGTATACTGCCAGATTAATCAGCAGAATGCCTTTTCCAATTAATGACAATATTTCAATCCACTGATCCACTGATCTCTGTTTTTTTCAGGTTATGACTCCCACCACTTATTGGCAGAGCATACACTTGGACAGGGAGTTGTCATATCATATATATAATCTCCTGTTTCATAATTTACAATATCATTATCTTTATCATCAACTCCTACTAACAGGAATTTAAATTCTCCACCGTCGGTAATTGCATTATATCCTCGAAACTTTTCAATTCCTTTGTCTTTACTGAAGATATCATCTACATCTTGTGCCGGAATGAGGTGGGCTTTTATCGACATTCCGTCAATATCTTTTCTATTCTGCCAATTGTTAATCCATTTTTTGGCGTCTTTTAATAAGACTGCATGTTTAGGTAATTCCATAGTTTTTAATTTTATTTACATAATGGTTTATTAATGAATATTATCAATAAAAACACACTACAAGTTATAAAAAAAACAAATTATATTGCCAAAATAAATTCATTTAATTTTTAGCTGTACAGAAGCCGTCTTTCCTTTTCAAAAGTAGAATAATACAGGATACAAAGACTGCGTATTTCTACGTGTTTTTCAATTCAGTATTTAATACGCTGCTCCCGCTTTTAAATTCAGCGTTACTTTGAGGTATCCTTAATAGAGAAACTGAACAAGGGAAATGAAAAGTTCTGACATTTTATTTTCTTCTGTAAAATATTTTGAAAAAAAATACCAACTATAAAAAATCTCTACCATGAAAAAAATTATCTTCTTTGCAATTCTTGTTTTCATAAGCAATTTTGCATCTATGAGCGCACAGACGAGCACTGTAACTTTTGAAACTTCACCTGGTGGCACCACAAGCTTTACCAGTAATGGATATACATTTAACATTGTTTCACAGGCAGGAACTTTTAGAACTCAATCCAACTACCCGGGAACCGGCTGGAACGGAACAGCCAATGATAATGTTTACATCGACAATACCGGAACAACCAACATCCCTTCGCCTTCATTCAGTATTAAAAGTACCTCTTCATTTACTGTATCAAAATTCTGGGTCTTTCTAAGCAATACTGCTTTAAACCAATCTACCTCCTCAGGAACTCTTATTATTACAGGAAAATTAGGCGGTATCATGAAATTCACCACAACAAAAACGTCCGGCTTCAATACTACTTTCAATGCTACAACGGGAACTACAGGTACTTCTAACGGATTTACGCTGATTGATCTTTCTACCCTGAATAATCAGAATAACAGCAATACAATCATTGACGAGATCCAGCTGCAATCAACCGGAGGCTATTTATATATGTGCCTTGATGCCTTTACATGGACAAAACCTGCAACGCTGGGAATTGCAGAAAATATCATCAAAGACAAAGCCCAGATATATCCTAATCCAACTTCAGGAGTCTTCCATATAGACCTGGCTAAAAATACTAAGGTTTCCTTATATGATCAGTCCGGAAAGCTTGTCCAAGCTGAAGAAGCTGTAAAAGGTGAAAATAAAATTGACATTACCCGTCTTCCGAACGGAATTTATCTCATCACAACAGAATCAGGAAGCTATAAAATTCTTAAAAAAGATTAACCAATCTCTGTTCCTGATACCGGTTCCAATTAAATTTTGAAAACCGGAAAATAGAAAAGGACTAGTCAATCAAAAAAACCGACAGATATCTGTCGGTTTTTAAATATTTTAAATATAAATACATTTTACGGATGCTGCTGCATTTTGGCAGGATCGTCATAATTTACCATCCAGTTAATTCCGAATTTATCGGTAAACATCCCAAAATAGGCTCCCCAGAATGTATCTGCCATTGGCATGGTTACCTGTCCGCCTTCAGAGAGGCCATTAAACAATTTACCCGCTTCTTCTTTAGATTCTGCATTGATAGAAATTGAGAAGTTATTTCCTGCCTGAAATTGAGAAGCCCATTCTCCTCCTGTATCACTTCCCATCAAAACAGTTTCTTTGGAAATCGGAAGGGTTACATGCATTATTTTATCTTTATCTTCTTCAGCAGCCTCTTTTCCTTCCATTGGAGGCATCTCTCCAAAAGTTCCGATATAAGGGTATTCACCTCCGAAAACCGATTTATAGAAATCAAATGCTTCCCTGCAGTTTCCGTTGAATGTTAAATAAACATTTACTGTTGCCATGATTGTTTTTTTTAGTTAAGTTTTTTATCAAATACTATTTCAGACACTTCATTATCTGTGCTGATCTATTAAAATCATATTACCATCAGGATCTTTCAGGTAAATATGTTCAGGTCCTGAAGTAGCTTCGTCGGCTTCTTTGTCAATTTCTACCCCACTTTCCTTTAAATGCTTCTGAATCTCACGCACATCGTCAAAAGATTCAAGATTCTGTGCATTCTCATCCCATCCCGGATTGAAGGTAAGCATATTCCCATCAAACATCGCCTGAAAAAGACCTATCAGAGTAGATCCATTTTTCATGACCAGATAATTCTGTTCTGTATTTCCAGCCATTGTAGTAAAACCCAGTTTCTCATAAAAATCTTTAGATTTCTGAAGATCCTTTACACTTAAGCTGATCGAAAAAGCTCCTAGTTTCATATAATTGTTATCGAGTTATTATTCAAAGTTACTGACCCGAAATCCGGTGTTCAGATTCTGCATTAAAATTGATGGTAAGGCTGTAATGCTTTTATTTACTGGTTTTTTAAATGGGTTTTAAAATCCAGCGTCCCGTCATAACTTTTCCAGTCACCAATCAGTTCAATATACTGCCCTTCTATTTTCTCCGTTTTCCTGTTCCATTTAAAATTATAAACAAACTTTCCTTTAAGAAGTCCAGAATGTTTTCCCTTATTTTCCTCTGCCAGTTCATAGTCTCCGAATATGGTCCCCTGTTTTTTAGCATCTTTATACTTTGAAATGGTAATTTTACCTTCGAACTTTGTATAATTGGTATCCACAAGGGTATAACCTGAAACAAAATATTCCTGGTCATTTTTTTTATTCTGCTCAGCAGTATTGATCTTCAGTTTGAGTCCCTGACCTTTACTTCCGATCGTTCCTATATAAGGTTTGCTATTGTTCAGCCAGGTATTTGAAATATCCGGCATCTGCCCCAATACAAAGTGAGCGGTAAAAATAAAGAGTAATAAAAGTTTTTTCATAGGTTGGTTTTCTAAACGCCAAACTGGCCTAAGTGGTGGTTGAGATGTTTGGCAAACATATTATTCCACTCCTGGGCTTTTAATTTTCCGAAAGAAAAAGATTCTTTATCATCAAAAGCGTCTGCTCCCAATTGCTGGGTCTTTTGAATAAAACCGATTAATCTTGTTTTTTCTTCCTGGAAATTTTTTCTGGTCGTTACTAAAAACTGAGGCGAAGTAGGAGAATCTCTTGGATAAGCTTTTTCACCTACCACTTTAGATTTTACAAAAGTTTTTAAAATAAATTTTGCAATAGATCCCGGTTTTTTATGTTTTTCAGGCTCATAAACCATTTCATATGTTATGCAACAATGCGCCAACATCTGATCAACTGTCATTTTCCCCCATAAACCATGGGTATCCTCTACCAATCTGTTGATTCTATCAATATAGTTTTGAGCATCTTTTGCATCAAATACGTTTTCCATTTTTTTCTAATTTATAACAAACAAATATATCAGTTTTTTCGTTTGATTTTATCTATGAGTAAATATTTCGTGATGAAAAACAAATGTAGGTTTTGAAGTGATGTTTTCTGGTTGTGCGTGGGCGGTTTCCGGATGGAAAGGTTACAGGAAAGCCAGAGAAGAAAAGAATATAGGTTTTGCTCAATGTTTTGGCTCTTTTAATACCACTATTGAATCATCATATTTAGCCACAGAATTCTTAACCGGCTATTGAAAGCAGACCAATAACGGACTACTATAAAACTGCAGCTTCAAAAATCATCAGGGGACGGAAAAAATTATTCAGCGGTATCATGAAAAGCATCCTCAGCCGCGATCTCCTGCGGAGCAGCCTTTTTGAAAATAAACCAAAGTTTAATCTTTAAGGCAATCCAGCCTAAAATGGCATAAACTACTAAAAGAATGCTAAGATGTTTCAGGTAAGGAAAAGTGAGCTCAACAGACCCCTTTTGAATTAATAAAATTTTAAAAGCCTGCAAAAATGGAGTCAATGGAATAATATTGGCGATAAACTGAACGAAAGCAGGCATCGCACTCAAAGGCCATGTAAATCCACTGATAATGAAAGCAGGAGAAGCAATAACCATAAGAATCTGTGTAGCCTTTAATGCATCTGGAATAAGGATACTTATAAATACTCCCAAAAATGAAACTGATCCCACAAAAACAGCCGTAAGAAGTATAAAATTGAGTATTCCCTCCGGCATCGGGACCCTGAAGATCATATGCATGAAGTAATAAATTCCTACAATAAGAATAGAAAATACCCAGATTGGGATCACCTTGATAAGCATTGTTGGGAATGCCCATTTTTTCATTTTAAGATATTCTTTCACAAAGGAACCTCTTTCAAATTCTGCAGCAAAACTCACTGCCATTGCCAACAGAATAACCTGCTGTAAAACGACAGCCAGCATCGCCGGCCACATAAAGATCAGATAATTTCCCGTGGTATTGAATAGTGTAATATAATTGGCTTTGAAAGGCTCATATTGGGTAGCTGCTTTTGCCGCAGGCATTCCCGCCTTCTGTAATGCTTTTATGGAAGCTCCTGCAGAGAAAGTTCCTATGGTAAGCTGTAGCGCTTTGGATGCAAAATTGGCCGTTAGCACGTTTCCTGTATTAATATAAACATTCAGTTCAGGATACTTTTTCTGAAGCATATCTCCTTCAAATCTGGAAGGAATAATCACAACTCCGGCAGCCTCGTGCCTGATCACCTCATCTTTAATACTCAGAGGTTCCTGCAGGTATTTGATAATTTTGATACTTTTATTATCATCCAGCATTTCCGTCAATTGATTAGAGAGCGGAGTATTATCTCTGTCAATAACCAATACGGGAGTATTTTCCACTTTTCCGCTTTTGTAGACAAACCCCAGCAAGGTTGCGTAAAAGACGGGTGCCAGAAAGAACACAGTCCTTAAGGTAGAATTGCCGATAAAAAGTTTGAACTCACGTTTTAAAAGACGGAAAAATTCTTTCATCTGTATATTTTTATATTTTTAATGGACACGGAATCTAAGATCTATTCATTCTTTATCAGAGATGAAAATCATCTATCCTGCTCCATTTCATATTACTTGAGGATAACATTGGCATTTACCAGAATACTTTTGGCCTTATTCATATCTTTAGGCTTCACCTTGATCTCGTAGATAGCATCCTGTAACTGATAATCCGGGTAAGCTGTTGTAATATCAGCATACTTTGTCAGCTGTTTGATATATACTATGCTTCCCTGCAGACTTTCTTTATTGTAGACCACCTGCATATTGACCTCCTGCCCTTTCTTGTACTTTGAGATAGCACTTTCTGGGATAGTAAATCTGAAATAGGTACTTTCAGGAATATATCCATTAAACAGAGCAAAGCCGGCGGTTGCCAATTCTCCGGTATTCAGACTGATGGTTTCTATTTCCATATCATTGGTAGCAATGATGTACCTTTCGGAATAGGCTACGTTTGCTTCCTGCAAAGCTCCTTTTGCCTGAGAAGCCTGTCCTGCTGCCATTTCCACTTTTTCGAAACGCGTCCCTCTTTGCACATCATCAAGTTCTGCCACTACAGCATCATATTGTGCTTTTGCTCCCTGAAGTTTTGCATAGATCTCATCATGAGCCTGCGGAGACATCAGGCTGTCACGGAACATATTATTGGCTCTTCTGTAAGATTTCTGAGCAAATTCATACTGTTCTTTCAATCCTTTATATTTAGCCTGCAGCTGTTTCATCTGATCTGCTGTTGCCCCGTTTTTGGCCATTTGTTCCTGTGCCGTTGCCGCACTTACAGCCCCCTGAGCCTGTGCTATTTTTGCAGAAACCTCCGGTACATCAAGTTGTGCCAGGGTATCTCCTTTTTTCACAGTCTGACCTTCGGAAACGTATATTTTTAAAATTCTGCCGGTAACTTTAGGAGCAAAAGAGATCACTTCTTTTTTTGTTTTCCCTTCAGGTTCTGTGTATTTTTCATTTTTTTTGTCACAGCTTCCCAGCACAAACAGAGCAGCAAAGAGTATAGATATATTTTTATGCATCATTTTAATTTTTAAGGGATTAAATAAAGTTTGGTAATATCCAGTTCCTGGGTAGACCTCATCAGCTCTATTCCCGCTCTTCTCTGGTTAAAAATCGCATTCTGATATTCCAGTTCAACGGCTTCCAGATCATTTTCGGCATCAATAAGCTGTGACGATTTGCTCATTCCGTATCTGAATTCTTTTTCAGCCTGTACCAAAGCGCTTTTTGCAAGCTCTTTTTCTTTGGCTTTCAAAGTAATCTGAGCAGAAGCAATGTCATAATTGGTTTGATTGTTAGCCAGATTCAGCGTAAGTTTTTTTAATGCATCTTCTTTCTGGTTCTGCAATACTTCTTTTCCGACTTTAGCGGTTTCTTCCGCATGTTTCCCTTCTTTTCCGTCAAAAAGTTCCCATTTGAATCCAACTCCTGCAGTGACAAATGGGAATACGTTGATATTATTGGGTCTCCAGTCCAGTTTCTTACCTTCATATCCAAGTAATGGCACTGCCGGGACTACATTTTCAGAACTCTTGATACGGTTTCCATAAAGTCCGATATAATAAGCGGAAGCCATCAGCTGTACTTTGGGGATTATCCATGTTCTTTCAGCTTTGATTTTATAATCAGCAGCGGTAATCCCATGTTCAAGGGCGCGGATTTCGGCTCTCTGCTCTATTCCTTTTTCGGAAGACAGCAATTCTACAGGGGATAATACAGGATCAATCATTCTGAGACGCTCTCTGTTGATGCCTGTTAAAATATACAGCTGGGTAAGAAGCAGTTCTTTTTTCCCTTCGTATTCTACTACCTTAGCGTTTAAAGTAGCCTGAGCCAATTCAATTTTCTTGTGATCATAAGGCGTGATCAAGCCATAGCCTAAAGCTTTATCGGCAGTCTTTCTGTTGATATCAAGTCTTTTTGTACTTTCATCCAGCACTTTTTTAGATTGATGAATCAATGCCAGCTGATCATAAGCTTTGGAAATAGCAGCAACAACTTCGTCTTTTGTTTTCTCCAGAAGAATATCTTCAGACTTCTTTTTTTCCTCAATGGCTTTCTTCAGATATTTAACCTTTCCTCCGGAGTACAGAAGCATTTTGGCATCTGCTTTTGCAATACCTGAAAATCCGGATACATTGAAGTTATTGTTAAAAGCACCTTCGGGAATATTGATAAAAGGGGCAAGGTTAATTTCCGGTGATGTAAGTCTTGCCGTCCCGTTAAGATAACCGGCTTTTCCGCTCAGTTCTAAGGTAGGAAGAAAAATATCTTTCAGTTTATGTTCGTCAAGATCGGTAAGTTTATTTTGAGTAATCTGCATTTTGAGATTCGAATCCCGAATCATAGCACTATCCAAAAGCTCCTTAAAACCGGGAGCTGACTGTGCCCAGCCAAAAGCAGGTAAAGCAAAAAAACTAAACGTAAAAATCAATAAATTGTTTTTCATGGTTTATGTTTATAACAAATATAATGCAAAAAATCTTTAAATCCTTAAAGATAATTCTACAAAGCAGTGAATTTAAATTTAGTTTAAAATGTGTTTAAGTATAATCTACTTTAAAATCAAGTTTTAACAAAACTGTTTAAATGTCAATTAAAAATTAAAAAACTTAAAAAAAATATATAACTCTACTTTATTGACTTACTTTTTCAAGTGTTTTTTATCGGAATACAAGGCGATATAAGAGTTTTTATCTAAAAAAAACAAACTATAGTACTTGCTGTTTTCTTCCGATACCCAGTTCCGATCTCTTAGAAAAAAAAGACAAAAACTTCATATTTTTATAATATGATAGAATATAAAGATCCCTTCTGAATGATAAAAATCACCCTCAATAATGAGTGCAGTTTTGCCTTCCTGCTAAAGATATTAAAACCTTAATTGACTTTAAACGCCTGCTTATAAGCAAAAACTCCCCACATTTCACTGTGAGGAGTTTTCTGCTTATAATAAGTAAGCTTATTTTTGAACGGCCTTTTTCATTGTGTTATCAGGTCTTAAAATTCTGTAACGCACTTCAATGTCTTTCGGCACATAAAATACCAATGGCAGTTTGCTGTTGTATCTTACAATTTCAGGTTTTAGGGTAACAAACTTTTTAGTCAGCTTCTTATCAAGGCAGCCCATTAGTGTTCCTGCTGTTTCACCTTTAGATTCTACTTCATAATAGTTATACCCCCATCCCTGAAGATCCTGGCTTTTCATTTCTCCCATTAAGAAGTAATTGTTACAATCCAGCATTTTTTCAGCACCCACAAAAAGTTCAACCTTCAAATCGTTTTCATTTTTTGCAATGGGAAGCTGAATATATACTTGTTTGTAGCCATCCTTTGCTTTTGGGAACATTTCAATCTGCAGTTTTTCAAACTTTTCAGCTTTCTTTTGAGCGAAAGCATTTACACCGGCCAACAATATCAATCCTGTCATTAATGTTTTTGAAAATTTCATCTTTTAATAATTTTTTTAATTTGTATTATCTTAATTCCAAAAACCATTCCAAAATTAAACAATTGTTTGGTTTTTTTTCATTTAATTATATTTTTACTTGAAATCTTTAAACAAAAACTGTAGTAAAATCACTACAGTTTTTATGCTTATCAGTTATTCTGAGACGGTTACATTATTCCCTTTTGTATGGGCATTCATCTGCGGTGCATAGTAATTCTGCATAGTAGTAATCCCGTTGGAGAATTTACCGGATGCATTGGCAACCACATCATATTCAAAAACGTATTTTCCTTTCGGCATATATTGGATATAGAAATTGGTAGATGCATCTTTGGCAGACTGGTAATATCCCAGATTATTCTTCCATTGGTATCCTGACAATGTATCCAGAGGCTCAAATCCTGCTGCACGCATATCTTTAATATGAAGAAATTCCATAGCTCGGTCTGTATTCAGAATCATTCTTACCGTTACTTTGTCACCCACTTTCAATGGTGTTTCAGTTGAGATTTTCTGAAGTTCTTCTCCGTTGGCAGTTTTCACTTTTTTGTAAAGCTCTTTGGTTACGGAAATGTAATTTTCAGAAGATTTTATTTTATCTAAATCCTCATAATACTGCCAGAACAGCCCTCCCTGAACAATTCCGGGACCTGGTTTTGTTACGGTAACAGTTGCCAGATTTTTGTCTACAGTATCTGTTTTCACTGTTGATTTCACATATCCCGTAGCCTGAGTCTGAGCAGCGAGTTCTTTGCCACCCCAAACAATTGTTGCTTTATCACTTTCTGTTCCCGTCCATGATTTTCCTGAATTTAATAGTGTAAAGATCACTTCGGCAGTTCCTCTTGAGCTTCCCCATGAATTGACTTCTTTCTGAGTGACCAGCCAGATCTTCATATCTTCAATGAATTTCTGATCATTAGCTTTAAGGGTATTAAAAGCTTCTAATGCTCCTGCATGGTTCACTATTTTAGAGCCAAACCAGCCCCAATCATTAAGGTTTTGCTTCCAATAGACCCCCTGTGTTTTTGTATCTGTAGAAGTCTCTTTAAGATAGGTCATCAATTTATCAGATACTGCTTTCAGCCCATAGTCATTCATTAATAATGCAGCACGGTGCAGCCCAAAGAAGGTGAAATCTGTGATTTTTGCGGTTTGTGCTTTCTGTTTTATCAGAGTTTTAAGTGTCGCTCCTTTTCCTTTTAAAGGATATTGTTTTTCCCAATAGTTTCGGGTATTAAGATAATCCAGTGTCCAGTTATTCCAGACATTTATTTTCTTCATATCGGCATATTTGCTGATCTCGTTATCTACATACTGGATCAGTTTTGCAACCATATTTTTCTGATCATCACTTTGATAATCTTTTACATTATCTTTTAACCACACATTGATTTTACCCAGATTTTTAAGGATATACAATGATGTCCCGTAAGAACTTGGATAACCCGCATACCACGAGAATCCACCGTCAGGATTCTGCAATTTCTTCAAGTCGTCCCAATCCTGATTAATAGAATTTCTCATCGTATTGGTATCAAACAGCATTGCCAGTTTCTGCATCTGCTCTCCTTCATTTTTACTTTCCAATACCCAAGGTGTTTCTTCTAATAACAATTGCTTAAGCTCCTGATTTTTTTCAAGGCTTGAATTTAATAATCCTTTGTTTTGATATTCTTCGAAAATCGTTTTCATTTTCGGATTGGCCTTAAATATTTCAGAAGCCAGCACATCCGCAAACCATTTGTTGAAGATAACATCGGCAGAATTATTCTGGTCGTTTTTCAAACTTGGAAGCGCAAACATTACTTCCCAGATTGGGTTGGTAGTCAGCTCCAGTGTATTGGAAACATTAGAAACCGTAGCAGATGTATGATCTTTAAGATGATCCAGTACGAATGTTTTCGTTTCTCCTTCTTTTACAAAAACCGGAACAGCATCTGTTACCAGCATTCTGTTTGGCAATACAGCAACAGCCTGTTGTTCACCATCTGAATAAGCTCCGGCTTTTGCCACTACTTTTAAAATGATAGAGGAAATATTATTGGGAACTTTTAACTTCCATGTTAATGCTCCGTTTTCAGTTTCACTTAAATTAAAGTTTTGCATTCCTGACGTTACACCAAATTTTGAAGAGATATTCTCATTGGTAAAAGCATCGAGGATTTGTAATTCTGCGGAACCGTTGAGTTTCTTATCCGTAAGGTTGGATAATTTGGACTGTAAATTCAGTTCATCTCCTTCTCTTAAAAATCGGGGATAATTTGGTGTTACAGAAAATTCTTTCTGGGTTATCACTTCTTTCTCCAAAGTTGCAGCTCTGGCATCTGCGGTATGAGCAAGGAACATTAGTTTCCATTTTGTGAGCGCTTCAGGGGATGTGAATTCAAAGTTTACGTTTCCTTCTACATCGGTTTTCAGATCCGGATAGAAGAATGCGGTTTCGTTCAGGTTTTTACGAACAGCTACTTTTTCCAGGTTTTCTCCAGAAGATCCTGGTGGAGGAGGAGTTTCTACTTTAGGAGCTTTTACAGCTTCAGGAACAACATTCTGCATCACCTCTATTTTATCTTCTGCCACGATACCATTTGTCACCATCATACTCTTTCTTGCCATTGCAACTGGTGGAGCCGGTGAATAACTTGATCTTTTTGTTCCTCCTACTACTACGCCAGCTGCATTTCCACGATAAAATGTAAATGTATTATCTCCATCAAACCAATTGAAAGAAGGAATCTCTACAGAATTTCCGCTGAAATAGTCAAGACTTTGCTGATACCCCCTCTCTTCGAGATAGTTTTGAATATCATATGACACTATTCTTCTAACAGGAGTATACAGCCTATTCCATCTGTAGTTATTTACGGCAAACTTATCCAGAGACATATCGTACATATTGGCAAGCACCTCGGCATTGATTTTCTCTTTATCGTTTCCGGTTACTTTTACGCTCCATTTCTCCTTTACATTAGGCTCAAGCTTGTCCCTGAAGGTGACCGTTTCAATTTTTAAAGGACGTTCTGTATCTTTTATTTTTAAACTTACCGTCTGGGTATTGACATCGTTGAATGCTACGATCTGAAACTGAAGATTCAGTTCGGATACATTTTTATCTTTGGGAATATCAATGGTATATTCCAGAATTCCTTTTTTCAGTGGATGGACTTCTGCAGTTGTTTTTCCCGATCCGTCCTGTACAAAAACATTGACCAGACCGTCAGGAATTGCAGAAAACACATATATTTTGGCCTTCTCTCCTCTTGAAAGTTCATCTTTAGGAGCAATAACGGTAAGGAATGTTTTCTGAGCAGGTTTTAAAGCTCCTTTATCCCAGACACTGAAATACTGGGAAGTTTTTATGGTATCTTTTCCTTCCATATTAAACAGCTCAAGCTGATAATCTCCTGCTTCTAATTTCCCAAGATCCAGGTTATTATCTGCTGATGGCTGCTGCTGTTTTTCAACAAGTATTTTTTCTGTTTTCCAGTTTTTGACCTCATCATTTTTGTCAAACAGATCGTGTGGAAATTTACTTATAAATTCTTCCTTTGAATATTTCGGAAGATCCTGAACCTCTGATTTGAAATTACTACGGAAAATTCTATCCGGCGCTGAAAGTTTTGACAGCTTCACCTGATAAGATTTTTGAAGATTCTGCTCATTGTAGTTTTTGGTTTCAACTTTCAGTTTAAGATTTTCATCAGTGAATACTTCATTCACATCATCTGCTTTTATGTAATGAGAAATAGAAGCCACCTTCAGTT
The DNA here is from genome assembly GCF_057799275.1 of Chryseobacterium sp. 14P4.3.2. Classification (NCBI taxonomy): domain Bacteria; kingdom Pseudomonadati; phylum Bacteroidota; class Flavobacteriia; order Flavobacteriales; family Weeksellaceae; genus Chryseobacterium; species Chryseobacterium sp. 14P4.3.2. The sequence goes on along the minus strand of NZ_JBYOKO010000014.1, from coordinate 109,295 downwards.
GTGTATTGGCAGAGTGGGTTTCGCCATTAATATCTGTAAGGGAAGCATTAATCTCATAATTATCAATCTGGATTCCTTCTAATTTTTCATCTTTTTTAAGATCCAGCCGAATTGTGAATTCTCCTTTCTCATCGGTTTTAGCCTCTCCCAGAATTGAATTTTCATTTCCGGAATCCTGTGGATATCCTCTGAAGTACATCCATCTTATATTCCGTTTCTTAATTTCATAGTTTACGGTGGTATTGCTTAAGGCTACTCCAGAAAACATTTTAGCCTTTCCTTTAAGCTCTATGGTCTGTCCATACTTATATTCATCTTTTACAGGATCAAACGTCACTTCAAATTTTGGTCTTTTATACTCTTCTACTCTGACATCCTTATATCCACGCGGTTCTCCTACTGTTCTAAGGAAAAAAACACCGTTCAGCTTCCCTTTTGGTAGAATGAAACTGCCATGATAAGAACCAAATGCGTTGGTTGTAAAATCCTGCGAAGATACCTCCTGGTTATTGCCATCATATAAAGCTATTTTTTGCTTCAGTCCGGAAATCACAGATTCTGTTTCCTTTTCAATTTTAGTATTGATTACCTTAAAGTATAGTGTTTGTCCCGGACGATAGATCGCTCTGTCCGTAAAAATCTGTGCAGCAGTTCGGGTTTGTTTATTGGGATTATAATTTTCATCATAGGTTCCGTTGCCATATACCTGCATGATTTGGAAATCATTAGTATCAGGCTGCTGAATCAGAAAAGATCTGTAGTATTCTTTGTTTGCAGTGGCAGGAAACTTAAAACTTCCTTTTTCATCAGTTTTACCCTCTATTTTATTTAAGGTTTTATCGGAGACAAATTCATAAAAGGTAAGCTTTTCATTTGCAAGCGGTTTTCCGTTGTTACTGTTGACCAGTTTCAATTCATTTGAAAGTGTATTTCTATCAGTTTTTGACTGATAAATAATACGGTTTCCGGAAACTAAAAAGTAAAAATTATTGGGTGCCTCGCCATTCTTTGGACCTTCTCCTCCTACTGTATATTCCACGATATAGATTCCGGACGGAAGAGGTTTTATCTCCAGTGACGTTTTGTGAAGCTGGTAGTCTCTAGGATCAGAAAGCTGATAGGTTTCTTTTCTTATCAGATTCTTTTTCACTTTTCCAAAAGTATTGTCATAAGAATTCTGCACATACTGCATCAGCGAAACAAAATTGTCTTTCACTTCATAAATATTCAAAGTAAATGAAGAAACGTTTTTATATTCTGCCACAAAATGAACCGGCAGGTTATTCTGTGTCTGAGATTCATATTTAAAGTTCAGTACCGGGTTGATAATTTCCCTTTCTTTATTTTTAATATTTCCTATGTAGGAAGATTTCGGGTACTGGCTTTTTGCCTGGGCAGCAACAGCAAGTGCTTCTTTAGCCTTATTTTTTATAAGAAGCTCATCCATAATATCTTCTGTTATGATTACTTTATAATCTCCCTCTTCACTGGATTTCAGAAGATTCTGAAGCTGTTCAACCTTATCCTTACAGTTGTTCACCTCACAGTTGCTAACGATCTTCTCCTTCATGAAGTACAACTTAGGGTTCCCGCTATTTTGGGCAATCAGTTCATCATAAATAGTATTGATTTTGGTCCTGTTTTCTGCAGTTTCATTTTTTGTAAAGAGAAAGCCTGATTCTAAAAATTTTATTTTCTGAATAGAATACCAGTCGAATACCGTTGGAAAATAAGCGACATCTTTATCTTCAGAGAAAACTCCTTTATATTTTGCCAGGGAAATCTTTCTCATTTCCTGTTTCTGTGCATCAAGTTCCTGATAAGCTTTAGCCAGATAGTTTTTAAAATCAAGCTGAGTCCAGGTTTCAATCTGTGAGGCATCCTGAGAATTGATATTGGTTCTACCGTTTATCCTCCACAAATTCTGATTGTAATAATCCACCAGGAAATTACTCAGTAATACCTGGTATACCAACCTGTCATCTCCTTTCAGCTTTGCTTCAGTGTCTTTCAGCTTTTTGAAAAATTTTGATACAGAATTATTCTGATCATCATCCGCTGTCTGATTGACAATATTGAATTCTACTTTCAGGGATCGAATGAGCTGAAGTGCATTATTTTCTTTCATAGCTTGGTTTTGTATGGCTAGAATAATGGGAAGATTGAATTTATAAGCTCCCTTCGTCTGGTTTTCATTGATTTTTTTCCACTGGTCATCATAATATTTCTGTGCGAGGACCGTTGAAAAGCTAAGCATTATAAGCAAAAGCATAAAAATCTTGGAAAATATTTTCATATATATTATTTTTGATAAATGAACATCTTAAAAATACTCAAAAAATCGGTCATAGACAGTCAAATTTATGTCTCTTTAATGGGAACTCTTTTTGCAGTATTTTTTATGGAAGAGCAAAACACATTCCGTTTCCCCAGTGTTCTGCTTATTTTCATTACTTATTTCAGTGGTTATCTTTATACTAAATATCAATATACCCGGCATTTTTTCAAAATACTGACTTTAAATGCTATAGCAGGGATCTTCTGTGCTTTTCTGATCATCCATAATCACAATGAGATCAGACTTTTGAAATGGTTTATTATTGTGGTACTGGGACTTCTTTACAACAGTTTCTTTCTGGATATTTATATCAGGAAAATTCCTTTGCTGAAGGTTTTTTATGTAGGACTGGTCTGGGCATTGGTCAACTGCTGGCTTACCCTTCCGGAATTCAGTATTCCTATATTTCTGATCAGCTTTTTCTTTATCACGGCACTTGTTCTTCCTTTTGATATCCGGGATATGAAAAGTGATACTGTAAAGACATTTCCGATGTTTATTGGCGTACAGAACACAAAATATGTTGCTTATGCACTTATTTTCATGAGCAGTCTGATCAGCATTTTTTATCTCAAACCTATATATGCGTTTTCATTTTTTTTGGCTTCCATTATGAGTTATATTTTTATTTATTTCGCTGAAAATAAAAGAGATGACGCTTACTTTTCATTTGGAGTAGAAACTTGTTCTGCACTTCCTTTTTTATTTTTACTAATAATGGAGTATTTTTGACGAATGATTATCAAGAAGCTCTCCCTTTACAATTTCAAAAACCATTCAGAAAAGAAATTTGAATTTTCCCCCCAGATCAACTGTTTCGTAGGTAATAATGGGGTGGGAAAAACCAATATTCTGGATGCTCTGCATTATTTATCTGTAGGGAAAAGTTTTTTGGGTAACACTGATATCAACAACATCAAAAGTGAAGAAGATTTTTTCTCTCTTGATGCTGAAATTCAGAATGAAGACAGTGAAGACATCATCAGAATCACCCAGCCGAAGGAAGCCAAAAAGGTAATCAAAAAGAATGACAAAAGCTATGACAGACTTGCTGATCATATCGGTTACCTGCCAAGCGTCATGATTTCTCCTTATGATTCAAATCTTATTTCGGATTCCGGGGAAAGCAGGCGTAAGTTTCTGGATGCTATGATCTCTCAGACGGATTCCGAATATCTTTTTGATCTTATTCAGTATCAGAAAACCATTCAGCAACGAAATGCCTTACTAAAATATTTTGCTAAAAACAGAAACTGGGACAGGGATTCGCTGGATATTTATGATGAACCTATCACACGTTTTGGAACTAAAATATACAAGAAAAGAAAAGAATTTGTAGAGCAGCTTAACCCCATTGTTCAGAATTTTTATCAGATTATTTCGGGGGGCAAAGAGACTGTAGCTGTTATTTATGAATCTCATTTGTTTGAAAATACATTTGCGGAACTTTTAAGAGAAAGCATTGAAAAAGACCGTATGCTTACTTATACCTCCAAAGGAATTCATAAAGATGATCTACTTTTTGAGATGGATCATGTTCTGATCAAAAAAATAGGTTCACAGGGACAGCAGAAATCCTTTCTTATTTCTTTAAAACTGGCTCAGATGAGCCTTGTAAAAGAGCTTACCAAAAAAACTCCTATTCTTTTATTAGATGATATTTTTGATAAACTTGATGACACCCGCGTATCACAGCTGATCGAACTGGTGAACAAGGAAAGTTTCGGGCAGATATTCATTACAGATACGCATAGAGAACGTACAGAAAGTGTGGTAAAGAAAATCAATGAAGAAAGTATTATTTTTGAGATATGAATTGGATACAAGCTTCGGAAAACGACATTAAAACATTGATTTTAAGACACTTAATTTCTAATTCATGGAATAAATGGGATATCAGACTAACATAGTGAGGTAAAATCAATTTATATAAAAATTGGGTATAAGAAAATTGGAATATAAATAAATAATTTACATTTTTGCACTCCTTTTCAAATCACACAAAACCCAGAACCCACGCAACACAATTATGAAGAAGAAAAAACGTGAATATCAATCCTCCGAACTGGTAAAGTCTTTTGCCAGAATCCACGGATTTGAGGATAAGCTTGTTGCCTTTGAAATCAAAGACTTCCTTGAAGATTATCTGGATGAGAGTTTATTTAACGAAATCAGAAGTGTCAATCTTGAAAAGGGATGTATTATTATTAAAATTAACTCTCCATTACTGAAACATGACTTTACAATGCGTAAGAGTTTCTATCTGAAGAAGTTTCAGGATAAGTTTGGAGATGATAAATTCCGCGACATTCAAATATTATAGAGTTCTCTCTGTTTATCTATGTTACAAATGATTATTTATGAAAAAAAAACACATTATATCCAGTAAAAGTGATATATTTAAGACTCATAAAATAAACTATTTTTAACATGAAAAAAGTACTTACATCAAAAAAATTATCGAGAAAAAACATGAAGGCAATACAAGGTGCGGGACAGATGGTATGCTGTCTTGTGAGCTGTGGGGACCCTGGCCAATGTATCTTTTGGGAACAATTACCTGCAGAATGCCCGGAATTTCCTTATTGCATGTAAAAGATTATAAGCAGCCGGGTTCAAATAAAATGATATTTTAAATTATCTATAGCTGTCTTTGAAAAATAAAAAATGCTCCCGAAAGGAGCATTTTTGCTTCTATATGATAAGTAACACTCTTAATGCTCTTCAGATTTATTAGACATTCTGCTGCTCATCAGATCATCCGCTTTTTTATCCAGTCCGGAACTTAGCGGTATGAAGAACTTCAAAGGGTGTTTTATAAAATACCTGAAAATCTCTTTATAGATTTCACTTACCTGCCCGAAATTCATTTTTCTAGATCTGAATGCCAGAAACATTGACAGACTGAAACTAATCAGGAAGTTAAAGAATCCAATCAGAAATACAGTTACAAAGGAGATCCAGAAAGTATAGGAATCTACTGAAAAGTCTTTTCCGTAAAGCCCCAATGCAAAGTTTCCTGCGGCAAAAGTAATGTGTCTGATATCGAGATCAAGCCCAAAGAACATTCCTACCGGAGCGGTAGCCCCCAGAAAAACTCCAAACCAGAAATTGGAAACGATTCCCGGCCAGTTTTTAGCATAATATTTTGATAATCCTTTGGCAAACTTTTTTCCAAAGAAATTTCTGATCGAAAGGTTTTTGGCAATTCTTTCCGGAATCTGGTAGAACACGGAATTATTCCCGATGTTTCCGGAAATAATCCCGGAAATAAACAGATAGAAACCAGCGATACTGGCATGCAAAATAGCTTTGGATTTAAAAGGGTCAAGATCTTTTAATAATTTATCAGACCGCTCAACGGCCAGGTTCTGAGAGAAAAACACATCCAGTCCATAGATAATAGCAAGTGCGATGGGAAAGGCAAGCAATACATTTCCCACAAATGCAATAAACTGACTTCTGAATAATTTTGATACCAGATGGGCAAATTCAGTATTGTTTCTTTGGCCATTTCCTTCTTCAGAAAGCACCTTAGTCATGGTAGCAGCCGTCATTGCCGGCTGTTTTGTGGCCAATGTGAATCCCATAAGGTAAATCATGACAAATCCCATTGCATAGTTCATTGAGTACAAAAATGCGTGTGAAAAGTCACTTCCCGGAATATATCCGTACAGCATTTTCAGTACGCAGAGTGCCCCTACAATAATCCCACCACCACTTGCTTTGTAAAACATAGTCATATATTCCTTTCTGGTGGAGGTAATATAATGGGTGCCAGCTTCTGCGGTATGATTGGTAATAAGATGAGAAATCAGCCTCGTACTATCGTTGATAAGGTCTGCAATATTATTTTTATGAGATTTATAATTCAGAATATTAAAGACCAACTGCTTGGATTTAACAAGAACATCTTCATCATTATCAATGACCAGGAGCTGTACAATATCAAAAATTCTTTCGGTCTGCTGGCGGATCTTCAGCAACGATTGGTTAATCTTTCCTGAAATACCATATTTAGCTGAGTTTTTAAAAGCAATATTAACAAACTCAAGGCACTGCTCGGTATAGATTTTAATCTGTTTATAACGGCTGTCTTTGGAATGCAGCTGTACATCAGGATCTTTTACAAGGTCATCAGCTAATGTTTCCAGCTCATTTTGCAATGCCAGAAAAGGATTATCAAGATTCCTGTATTGGGGAGCCATTCTCACAACTTCCACTTCCATTGCCATACCCGTAACCCTCCAGGAAAGGATATTCATAGAGAAAATAAGCTCCTTTTTCACATTGGGCCTGATAATAAAATCTGAGGCACCCAGGATATTCAGAAACTCATTTATTTCATTCTCCGGAAGATTATGTAAATATTTTAAATCCTTCTTTGGCCTCATGCTGACATTATCAATCATGTACCATATCGTCTTCTCATTCTCTACAGGAGGAAGAACTTTGTTCAGGATTCTCTTTTTAAGTTCCGGAAAGAAGGCATTTTCCGAAAGAATATTAGCTTCCGTTAAAGAAAGATTAAAAGGTCTTCCTTTAAAAATATTGTGAATATAATGCTTAAAGTTTTCAGCAAAATTCGGATTACTTCTGAGAAAATTGAGTACATCTGTAAAGTCTGCCTTTTTGATGCTTTCTAAAAACTCGGCAAACGGTTCTAAAGAAAGAGTTTCGTTCTTAAAAGAAAAGTATTTTTTAAGAACTGACTCAAAATTTGTGCTGGAATTAAAGAATTTCATTAGTACAAAGATACTATTTCAAACTCACATTCCTCATCTGTCTCATAATCCAATTGTGCTTCTTTCTCAGATAAGGGGAAGGATTTTTGGGATCATACTTCTTAGGATTGGGCAATACAGCGGCAATCCAGGCTGCATCTGAAGCACTTAGCTCTTTAGATGATTTTCCAAAATAATATTGGGCTGCCGCTTCTACACCGAATACGCCCTGCCCCATTTCAATGGAATTCAAGTATCTTTCAAGGATAACATCTTTACCCCATACTTTTTCGATAATAAAGGTATAGACCGCTTCCAATCCTTTTCTTACCCAGCTTCTTCCCTGCCATAGAAAGACATTCTTTGCAGTTTGCTGTGAAATGGTGCTTCCTCCTCTGACTTTTTTTCCTTTCTCATTATATTTCATGGCTTTTTCAATGGCTGTATAATCGAAACCGTCATGATCAAAGAACTTCTGATCTTCAGAGGCTATTACTGCTTTTTTCACATTATTTCCCATTTCATCGTAGGAAATATAATCTCTGTGCAGTTTTCCGTATTCAAAAAGCCCTCCTATCTGGGTAATGGTAATGGGTGGATTAAAAAATCTACCCCAGATAATAAAAACTACATTCAGAACAAGAATGATAAAGATAAGCTGTTTAATTTTTTTCCACATAACTTTATAAAAAGGAAAGGCAAAAATAAGCAAATAGTCCGAGTTACTGCAACTCTTTCATATAGGTAAGCTGATATTCAGGCAAAAGCTCGGGGTGAAAGATCTTTATGTAATCTTTAAGGATCAAATCAGCCCTTACCACTCCACTTTCAAAGAAGTCATTAGCTTTCAGTTTTTCTCTTCCTGCAATGGTATATATTTTCCCTTTATTGAAAACATCCAGCTTTCCATAGAAAGGGTTCATTCCCAGCATTTCTTTTTTAGAGGTATGGCTTCCGGCATTCACCCAGTACTGAACACCACCAGCTTTTGCATACACTTCTTCAAAACTCATTGTCAGTGCTTTTTCATCCTTATTGTCTTTCATGATGTAATTCGCATTGGCATCTGAAATATAATGGGCTACAGAGGTATTTCCTCCTGGAAGATACCAAACATCACCATACATTTCGTTAGCCAATACAACCGGTCTGTCTTTTGCGGTTGAAGCTAATTTTTTCAGATCATTATAATTTTTTTCAACTTCCTGATATTTAGCTTCAGATTCTTTTTCTTTCCCTAAAAATTCACCAAAAAGTTTTATGTAAGCCGTTTTTTCCATTGGCTTCTGCTCCATATACTCATCCAGGAATACGACCTGAATCCCGTTATTCTTCAACAGCTGGTAAGTATTCTCAAAGCTTGCAATATAATTGGTAAAGATAGCATCCGGTTTCATAGAAATTATTTTTTCTACATCATACTTCTGGTCACTTCCTACATTCTCAATTTTTCCTTCTTTCAGAAGATTCTGAATTTTATCCGAATACATATATTCCGGACTTGACACTCCTATGATCAGATTTTCGGCTCCAAGTTCAGAAATATATCCTGCCATACTTGCATTCAAAAGAATTATTTTTCTGAATGGCGTCTGATTTTTTTCGAAATTATAGGTGAAATTTCCCGATTTTAGCTCGAGAACTCCATCATGTTCCTTAAACTGGGTACGACTTGATATGTTAGTCCAATCTGAGGACGAAATTTTTGGTTCTCTTTTACAGGCAATTAGCAAAAATACCGTGAATAAAAGTAAAATTTTCTGTTTCATCTTCCAAAGAACGGAAAAAAGTGGTATATTTGCAACCGTTAAACAACAAGATAACACAAGGCCTCGTGGCGCAACTGAATAGCGCATCTGATTACGGCTCAGAAGGTTACAGGTTTGAATCCTGTCGAGGTCACAAATAGTCAAATGACGCCAACTGAAGACAGTTGGCGTCATTTGACTATAATCTTTTTGAGATTATTCAATTTTTCAAAGTCTTTCTACAGCAATTCTAATTTCTTTGAATAATGTTTACTTTTCTCCAGAACCTCACTCCACATCAGATAAGCCATTTTCAAAGTAATTCAGTATTGAAAACAAGATTGGATTTTAGTTTTTGATCAATGTGTCGTTATTAGGTACGTATAGGATTTTTTTTATTTTACCTCATCTTCAAATTCTAAAAAATCTTCATGAAGACCTTGGATCATCTGTCCTGTGGATTCAAAATTTTCATCGATCTTCATCAGTATCCAGCTTACTTTATCTCGTTCAGCTTCCTGGGTTCCTTCATCTAACAGTCCAACGACATTGTAAATAATACCTTTAGGGTAAGACGTTAGAAAACTTAATAATTCTTCCTCTCCAACGATGTCTTTTAACGTATTATATTTTTCCTCTACTTCATCATCAAAGTCAGTGGCCATTGCGATATTGTCGTCTGCAGATTTTGCGATGTTGAATAGAGACCTAAGTATGAGAAATCTAGCAAAAACTGTGGTATCCCTTCTGTGACTTTGCTGAAGGCCCAAGTGGACGGATTTTTGACACCTGCATTACACAGTCTAATGACTCGGTTTTCATATTCTTCTTTTTGTAAGTCTGTGAATGTAGATTTTATAGGCTCTTTATATTTTTTGTCATCGGCATAATGCTGACTATAATAATAAGAACACATCTTGATATTACCAGTCTTCGCCACCTTCATCCGTTATTAGAAATGATGATAGCATCACCATCTTGAAGTGGAATGCATCCCAACATAATCAGTAATAACAATATCACATCAACTGTAAGCAAAATTCCCGCTGGCTCCGCCGTATCCTATTTCTTCATCTCTACAATGGTCAGGGATTAATGTGAAGCGAATCATTATCAAGAAGTTTCTTTGTAAATTCAAGTTCCGGGTCACGAGATTCTATCCTGTCCTTTATAGTGGGAGTTATATAGTAATTTGGGATTACTCCGCGGTCTTTGAATTTATAATCTTTTACAGCCATCATATATTTCATCAGTGGAATACCAATTTGCAATTTTGAATTTGGCAGCGTTAAGTTAGGTACCGAACCGGAAAAATTACCATAATAACCACCACCACTTTCCTCTCCGATGAAAACGGCAGAAGTATAGCTATGCAGCATTGAAAGGCATTCAGCAGTAGTGGAAAAACAGTCGCCATCAATAAGGATATACAATTGGCCTGAGAAATAGGGTAAACTATTTTTCTGCATTCCCACGTTGGGATGGTCGATCACATCATAAGTTCCTGCTTCATTCATTTTGATGGCTTCCTCAGGAATTTTCAGATCCGGTTCATCTGTATATTTGGTAAAATCAAATTCAGGTTTATTGATAGTTAAAGCACTGTAGTACAGAAAATCATGATCTGTAAAATATGAATACAGTATTTTGCCATATGCATCTGTACCTCCCAAGTTACCCCTCAGATCAAGAATTAGGTTTTTAATGTCTTTAGACTTAATAGTTTCAAAAGAAGATTTCATCAACTCAACAAAATCCATATTATTCTTCCTGTAATCTGCTTTATTAAAACTTGCGATTTTCAGATAAGCAGTGGAAGAATTAAGAACGTTGAATTTTGCTGGTAACTGCTCAATACCAGGATATTTGTCTTTACGAATTTTTAGAAGATTTTGATACTCTATTCCTTTTAAAGTGGTAATTTTTGTTTTCTTCCCTTGAAACGGAATATATTTTATTTTATAAGTATTTCTATACCCTTGAATATTGTATAAATATTGAGTCAATAAACCCGTACTTTCCAGACGCTTGTATTTATTGGTCTGGTTGTTGCCATCCGAAGTGCAGATCTTTAAGACGTCTCCGATAAAAGAGGAAACGGGTTGATTGTTGATCGAAATGACTTCTGCTCCCAATAATTCCTTATCGTTTAGAGTAGAATAATTTTTTTGAACATACATTTTACCTTTTGAAATAAAAGCTTGAAAAGGTATGGTACAGTCGCTTTTTTTCAGGAGGTCTTGTGTCTTTTCTGTGGGATAAACATCCATATGTCCGTCCTGCAACTGCATTACGATTTTACTGATGAACAGGAAAAATTTCCTTTCAGATATTTTCTTCTGAAGCTTTTTTTCGGATGAATCAAATAAAGAATCCGTATATCTTTTTGGATGATATCTGTTCATTCCCGGATATCCCTCTTCAAGAGCAGCTCTCAGTACTTTAAAATCCTGTTTCAGTTTTTCAGGAGCAATCATCGTTTCTCTTTCTTTGGTTTGTCCAAAGGAATACATACTTAATATTATCAACCCTATTGTCAGTATATTTTTTAATCGTATTGATTTTAAGATAGTGTTCATATTTTTTATACTTAATTTTTAATTAGTGGAGGAAGGCGTTTTTATATTATGTCAAATTCTGCATTTCACAGAAATGTTTCGCAAAAAGCAGGGTGAAATTCTATGTTTGTGTATTTATGATGTTCTGTTTTAATTTTTTTTGCCAATAACAAGCCTCTTCAATACAGTAAATCGATTGAATTGAAATATGGGGAAGGCAAAAAATTAAATTAGAACGATGATAGATTGAATAGTATTGCTAAACAATAGAATCTATTACAATACTAGGATTGATCCGTCATCTTTAAAAAGAAAAAATAGGAAATAAAACTCACGGCTAAACAAAATGCCAAAATAGCTACGGAATGCATACCTAACGGAAGTGTATAATTTATAATGGTAAATGCAAAGCCTAATCCGGCAAAAATGGCTACCCATTTTATAGTACTTTTCCTGCTCCCTTTTTCACTCTTTTGTAAAATAGAATTGATGATGGTTTCAGAAAGACCACTCGTAATTAGTTTATTTTTCAGCCTGTAATCCATCCAAAATTTGATGAGGCTTAAAATAGTAAAGGAAATTAAAGCAATCCCAATGAGTAGTCCTATCATGACCAAAATGTCTTTATCTATTGCCTGGGCAACATTATTGGAGGAAATACTCCCCGATTCTGAGAGGTTATATATGCTGGTTAATAACAATATTTTCATTTTAGTAATTTTAGTTGTAGTACATTAGACCAGTCAATTCTTATAATGTTGCAACAAATCAAGAAAATTTCATCTGCCGGTCAAAATTTCTTTTCATATCCATATATAAAAAACTGATTATAAAAACAGTAGGTATTAAAATCAGTAAAAAATTCAAGATAGAAATTGCTCCAAAAACAGTTGGAAAATAGTGATTGATCACAAAAATCAAAGTACACAAGAGTATCATTGAAATGCAGGACAATAAAGCGATAAAATATTTGTCTAACGACAAATATTTCCTCTGGGGTAATTGCTTAATAACAAGATCTGCAACATCAAAGTCAAACACAGGATTTGGTATCTCCTTTATTTCAGTAAATAATAATTGATAAAACTCGACTTCACTTTGACATTTTTGACATTGAAGAATATGCTTAGTAATCACATTATCGCAGTCAGCTTTGTTCAAGACATATTGTTGAATTTCGATTTCACTTAAGTGCATATTCTTCATAACTCTTCTCTTTTTCTAGTTAATAACAGACTTATTTTCAATGTTTTTCTAGCTCTAAACAAATAATTCTTGACTGTTCCTTCCGGAAGTTGTGTAATCTGTGATATTTCACTGTAACTTAATTCTTCCTGATGATAAAGATTAAGGAGAACTTTGTAAATGGGGGGAAGCTTTTCTATTTCTGTCGTCAAAATTTCTGAAAGTTCTTTTTGAAAAATTTGTTTTTCGGTTTCGTTATCCGAATTGATCTGCTGAGCTAACTTTTCCAAAACTTCCTCCTGCGTTTCATCCGAAAAATTATAATCCAACAATATCATCTTTTTCTTCTCCAGATAGTTTAGGCATGTATTATAAGCTATTTGGCCAATCCATGTAGAAAGTTTTGATTGAAATTTAAACTGTTTCAGATTCTTAAATGTTTTTAAATAAATATCCTGAGAAATATCTTTTCTGTCCTCAGTATTGGAAATCATTTTGAAAACGATTTGTGCTACCAACCTTTCCGTATTTCTTATAATTATGGAAAACGCAGAATGATCACCATCCAATACTTTTTCAAGCAGATATCTGTCGCTGGTTTTACTTCCATTATTATGATCCATATAATTCTTTATACAAGTAATTAGACAGACAATACATAAAATTGTTGCAGATTATTTTTTAAAATTTTACAAATAGTAATTATATTTTCTAATTTACATTTTTTTTCTAAATATAAATTGCTTAAATCTTGTAAAAGCAATAGCTTTTCAAACATCGGAAATTCTGAATCTTCTGCAACAAATAAATTATGATAACAATATATTTTAATGTACCAAGTTTCATTTTTACATAAATCCTATTAACTACATACAAATTAAATATTATTATTAAAATCATCTTAAAAAGAGAGAAACTAATCGAAGTAAAATAAAGTCAAACGATTCCAATTTCGATTGTTTCAAATATTTAAAATCATCTTGCAAAGAAATCGTAACTATAAAAAATTAAATTCTAAATTAGGAATTGCTAATTCCTGTTTAATTTGGCTCAAACGAATTAAATCATCGACAAAAGAGTTTGAATAGACGCTCGTCAAGGTCACTTAAGGAGACAACTATTTGATAGTTGTCTCTCTTTTTTTATGCATAAAAATCTCTATATCAAACTTTTACAGCCTGATATTTTATGGTTTGAATTTTTTGATGTAAAATCCCTAGCCCATCTGAAACAGACAGTCTAAAAGTGCTATATCAGAGATTTCATCGGTATTGAAGCGTAGTTTGAAATCCCATTAAGGTGGATCAGGTGCAAAAGTTGGGGGCTACGCAAAAAGTTTGGTTAATCTGAATAAAAAAAATGATCTGTCCTTCACCCCTCTGAGCTGCATCCTAAAGTTTTTGATTTTAGCATTGAAAGATTCAGCCGCTGCGTTAGTGCTTCTTTTATCAAAATAATTTAGAATATCTCTGTAATGGTGCATTATGGTCTTTCTTAAGGTGGAAAAAGAGGTAAAACCTGCTTCTTCAACATTTCTAAACCAATGCGCAAGTTTAGTCATAGCCACAGATTTTGTAATAGGCTGATTATAGATCTTTCTAAGGCCATCGGTTAATCCATACGCTTTTTCCAGATCAGGATATTGAGCAAAAAGGATGGAAGCTCTTTGCCTCTGGGACAGCGTCCATTTTTCCCGGCTCTTGTAAAGCAGATACCTGCTTCTTGCCAGAAGCTGTTTGCGGGAATCTCCATTTTCAAATACTTCCGTCTTTAAAATTTGCTCTTCAGAGGCTTCTTCAAGAGTCTTATTTTCCATTTCAAGGGCTTCCTAACGATGTTGGATCAGATGCAAAAGTTGGGGGCTAAGCAAAAAGGTTTCTTTTTTGTGTGTATATTTATTTTTAAGATATCGTCTGTCTATTTTGGTAACAGTCCTTTAAATAAAAGTAAAGAAACAAAAAAGAAATATATTTCATTTTTTCCACAGGGATGGGCTTTTTTTACAAAAGAACCAAGAGATCCCTTAATTTACTTGTTCTCTTTTTCAAATAATAAATTTGATAATGTTATTGATAAAAATTTTTCTCTAAATACTTTTTTAGGAGCTTCTAGAAAAAGTAGGATAATAAATGTAGAACTTCAAAAGATAGTTAATAAAATTATTACTGACTCGATAGAATATAGATCTGAAGAATTTTTAGGAATTAATGAATTAAAGAAAAATGTTATAAATAGAAATAATAATTTCACTAAAGTTTATATTGATAAGAAGTATATACCCGATATAAATAATGGAAAATATTTAATAGTTATCGAGGAGCCGCTTCCTTGGGCTTTACTTAGTAAAACTTCTAATTATAAAGCTAAATTTAAAATATATCCAATTCAAGTAGTAAAGAATTAAAATGAGAGAAGTTATTAATTATTTGGAAAATAATTTGATATTTAATCAAAAAATAATTTTAGCTAGATGCTTTCTAGCATTTGGAGCTCTCCTTATACTTTTTTTTAATGATTCATATGAGCTTTCTAATATAGATATAGGATTATTAGCTGATAGGATAGAAAATAATTTTTCTTTAAATTTTAGTATTTTTTCTTTCTTTTCTCCTCCTATTGCTAAAACAATATGCATCTTTATTTTATTATTTGTTTTTACAGGTTATCTACCTCAACTATCTTGTTTTTTACAAGCTTGGGTACATTTAAGTATTTGCAATTCATTTGTAATTGTTGAAGGGGGAGATCAGATTGCTTCAAATCTTTCATTATTGTTAATACCAGTTTGTTTATTTGACGCAAGAATTAATCAATGGAATAAAGAGAAACTTAATCCCTCTCTTTATTTAAAAAACAGAAATGTTTTTTTTGGAGTATATTATTTCTTAATAAGATTACAGGTTGCTGTTATATATCTTCATTCTGGAGTAGGTAAATTATACAAAGAAGATTGGAGAGATGGGACATGTCTTTATTATTGGCTTAATAATAATATTTTTGGAGCTCCAGATTTTATTTTAAAATTTGTAAATTTACTTACTTTAAGTTCATTTGCTCCAATTATTTCATGGTCTATAATTTTTTTAGAATTAGGATTATTTGCATGTATATTAGCTACAAATAAAAGAATATTAATGCTTTTCTTTTTTCTAGGAATTTTATTTCATTTTAGTATATTTATATTACATGGTCTTATTTCTTTTATGTTTCCAATGATAGGAGCATTAATACTATATTTAGATAAAAATAACTATGTATTTAATTATTTAAAAACATTATATTATGAACGAAGATAATGAAGATAATGAAGATAACTGGAAATTTGGAATCTTTTATTATAATAAAGATGATAAAAGGCTCTTTCCTCCTAAAAGGAATAAATTTTTAGGTTGGACTGTTAATTTTGCTAATCCTTATTCTATTTTAGCAATGATTCTTGCAATTGCATTGGTAATATTAGTGGCGGAAACTTTAAAAAAAATGTAATTTTTTTTAAATGACTTTTACAGATTTATGAAAACTATCTTTATAGATCATGATGGCTTCAAACCAAAAATAGTAAAAAT
The DNA here is from genome assembly GCF_057799275.1 of Chryseobacterium sp. 14P4.3.2. Classification (NCBI taxonomy): domain Bacteria; kingdom Pseudomonadati; phylum Bacteroidota; class Flavobacteriia; order Flavobacteriales; family Weeksellaceae; genus Chryseobacterium; species Chryseobacterium sp. 14P4.3.2. Next base: position 93,176 of record NZ_JBYOKO010000014.1, on the reverse strand, counting down.
TATTCTATTTTTGGTTTGAAGCCAATTTATCACAAATTATATTTTACTTTCATACCAATATATCCCAGATGCAAATCTGGCGTTAGCACCGAACCACGTATAAATCAAGCATAATATTAAGTCTATCGGTTGGTTCAATACAGAGCTTACAAGTGGTATTTTTCCAATCGATGTTTGGCTATCGGCATTAGGGTTTATTCATTTAGATGCCATTAAAAACGGTGTGTTTATGAAAGCCCTGAACAATAAAGAAAGTCTTACCCTATTATTGGTAGATTTGGCAAATTCCTACAATAGAAGTTTCCCAGATAATGACGGAAGCTTCCCTTTGAAATGTGCTTCTTTTATCAAAATAATTTAGAATATCTCTGTAATGGTGCATTATGGTCTTTCTTCAAAATAAATATGAAGTTCAGCAGAATGTTCTTCTGCTTTGAGGATATCAAAGTGTTCAACTAGAAATTCTGGAAGTAAAAATTTAAGAAGGTTGTAATCGCTTAGCATAAGACAAAGATACCACCACTAAACATTCCCCCCAACTTTTGAGACTGATCCAAATCGGATCAGGTGCAAAAGTTGGGGGCTAAGCAAAAAGTTTGGTTAATCTGAATAGGAAAAACGATCTGTCCTTTATATTCTACAGTAATGAACTCTTAGCATTTGATAAACGTTTTTTATAATTTTTCTACTTCAATTTTTGGAATATTACTTTACTTAGAATGTTCTTCTACTTGATCCAAGGAAATTTCTTCATAAGCTCTCAATAAAGCATTAGCAGCTATTCTTTCATTCCAATATCACCCTTCAATTACCTATGAAAGTAGATTTTTCGAGTCTACATAGGCATATCATAGTACCATAGAATCGTTGGAATGGCAATCAATAGACTTCAATATTCCGTAATATAGAATATGAGAATTTTTTTGACTTTTAATCAACATCTTTTAGTATCAAATTATTTGTTAATTTTAAACTATTGAAAACCAGTATTATTTAAAAAATATTAAACTTAACACTGTCCTTGTTGCTGCCTTTTGTTTCAATTCACAAAACCTAAAAAGCATATGAAACTTAAAATAAATTGTTTCCTTTTAATTGTAATCTTATCAATATCCAACAGTTATGGACAAATACGGTCAATAAGCGGAAAAATAATTAATAAAGAATCTATGAACAGATTCTTGCAAAGACAGGTTGATAGTCTAAATATGCCTGGACTTTCCATAGCCTTTATTAATAATGGTAAAATTGTGTATAGCAACGAATACGGTTATGCTGATATTGAGAACAAGATAAAAGTAAAATCTAATACCATTTTTGAAGCGGCTTCTCTCAGCAAGACAGCTTTCGCTTATTTTATACTTAAATTGGTGGATAAAGGCATTCTAAACCTGGATACTCCCCTATACACCTACCTAAGAAATAAAGATCTTGAATATGATGAAAGATATAAGCTTATTACAGCCAGAATGGTGCTTTCCCACACTACAGGCATGCCTAACTGGAGACAAGGCAATTTGGAGCTGAAATTTACTCCTGGGACAGAGTTTTCGTATTCAGGAGAAGCTTACCAATATTTAGTGGCTGTTGTTGGTCATTTAATGAATAAAACCCCGAAGGAACTCGATCAGGAATTTTACAATCAAGTAGGCAAGCCACTTAAAATGAAGCATGCTTATTATTATTGGAATGATTATATAAGCGAACACAGAGCCGCGGGGTATAAAGAAGATAAAGGGGTCAATAAAAAACAGGAAATAAACAAAATGGAAGATTTTGGAGCGGCCGGATCGCTCAGGACGAATGCAATTGACTATGCCAATTTTATGATTGGTATAATGAACGGAAAAGGACTTTCTAAGAATATGATTAAAGAAATGTTTAAAGAACAGACAAAAGTACCCGACTGGAAAAGTACAGATGCTTGGGGACTTGGGATAAGTATGAAGAAAACAAAATATGGAATGCGGTATATGCACAGTGGAGACAATGGTGATTTTACGGCTTATTTCATCATGAATAGGGAGAAAAAGGCAGGGTTTATCTTCCTTACTAATTGCGAGAAGGCCAGAGCTCTATTTCAAAAGCTTGAACCTTACTTTATAGAAGGAAGTATTAACTAATCCCATGAAATGCAGGTGCGAGCAAAACCTGCTTTATTTTTTTTAAAGGGATTTTCCCGTAAAGTGTGTAATTAAAAAATATTGAATTTAAGGTTTAATGATATGTTGTAAATCTCTCCTTCTTCTAATGTACTGTATTGATGAAGATCTATAACGGTGAGCCATTCCATGATAAAATCTTTAAATTTATTTTAATTGCCCAGGCCTGTATTTCAAGGATTACAGGTTTCAGAATTTTTCCTTTTGGGGTTAAAGAATATTCAACGGCCGGTGGTATAGCAGCGAAGACCATACGCTTTATTCTTCTTCTTTCTTACAACATTTTAAGGTCCTTATCAGCGGACGAAGGACCCATAAAGGCAAAGAAGAAATGAAGGAAATTGAAGCTGTTGCGGCAGACGTGCAAGAATCCTCTTTATTCAGAATGACGTTACCAGGGAAGCTTAGGTAAAGGCGATGATAGAAAAGATTGTAGAAACCTCCGGTAGTCTCGATTACGCTGTAAACAATGCCGGGCTATTTAACGAAAGACCTTTGACAATTGAGATGCGAACTGCTTTAAAGCAATGATAGATACTAATATTTTAGGTGTTTATTATTGCTTAAAATATGAAATAGTATAAATGCTGAAACAGGGCAAAAGTACAATCGTAAACCCTCCATCGTTTGGCTTAACGGCATTATTCCATTTACCGGAACTTATTGTGCTATAAACACGCCGTAGTCGGATTGACAAAATCGGCAGCGCCCGATCATGCTCAACAGGGCATTCGTGTAAATGGTATGGTGCAAGGGGCAGCAAGAACAGCAATTATTACCAAAAATCCGGAGGGCGAAGCTGAAAATTATAATGAAGAACGAATTACTGCCATATTCCCAATGTACCTTGTAGCCAATCCCAGCGAAATTACATGGCTTTTAGCCGATGAAGCTAGCCTTGTTACCGGGCATATTTTGAGCATTTCTAGGGGTATTACCAGGCGAAATAAAAAAATAGTCAGTGTCAGTGTGGCTCTAATAGTGATTTTTGTGACGATCAATAAGATTATCACATCTTCTATCATTCCCGATCTAGTCTGTTTTTACTTTGTAGATATGGTATTTGACAATATTTTTTTTGCAAGATCGGCCTGATGCCTGCTGATACATTTTCCTACGATGTTAAAAGCCTCTATTAACTGATTTTCCGTTAGACCTGTATTCATCCCCATGCTGATATGAGACTGCAACTGCGATTCTACTCCGGTCATTGAAGCCAAAGCGGAAATTGTCACCAATTCCCTTTGCTGATAGGTAAGGACATCGCTCTCGAAAATATCGGCAAACAGATGTTCTTTCAAAAAAGCATCAATACGAGGTGCGAACTCCCCAAAACCGGGAGCTGGTTTTGACTGCGGAATTTTGGTTAATGTTTCCAAAACTTTTCTCCCCTGTTCGTACTTATCAGCTGTATCGTTTTCAATTACAATCTGCTTACCTAAACTATCAATAATACCTTTTGATTTCCTTTCGTCTAGGATTATTTTAAACGTATTGAGAGCATTCAGGCTTCTTGGAAAGCCACAATAAGCATAAAGTTGTACTAATACCTCTTTTATTTCATTGATAGTAATCCCTGCATCCAGTCCATTATTTAGCTGACCTTTTAGCTTTTCCAGATCGCCCGTTGCCGTTAATGCTGAAATGCTTACAATACTTTGCTGTTGGGTACTTAGTATATTTTCGTTAACTGTTCGATATTGTGCGTTCATGGTGCTGATATTTAGGATTAAACAAAAAAATAATAAATATTTAAGTAATATATTCATTGAACTATTTTTTATTCACCTCCTGATATTCCACATCGGTTACGGGCTTGAGCCAGGTTACATTTTCTTCGCCCTGATAGTTCGTAATGGCAATATGTACCATCTTGGTATTTGCCGACGCGCCGTGCCAATGCTCCACATTTTCAGGAATGTTGATTACATCACCTTTTTTTATAGGCTTTGCAGGTTTTCCTTTTTCCTGATACCAGCCCTTACCCTCCGTAACAATCAATATCTGTCCTTTTGGGTGGGTATGCCAAAGTGTTCTTGCACCCGGCTCAAAGGTTACACTACCCAATGCGAAATCGTTGTTCTTGTCCTTGGCCAATAATGGGTGTATAAAAGCATCGCCGGTAAACCAGTCCTTTGGGGCAGCATTACCTTTTGAAAAAATTGAAGTGTTTTGTGTTGTCATAATACTTTTTTGATTTTTGTGATTACTACAGGAATATAAAGCAAAAATGATGCTTACACCGATAATTAATCTTGATATATTTTTAATATAATTCATATTTATTTTTTGAAATTACTATTTGCTTTCCACCTGCTTCTGCTCTGAGGCAGGGTAACGGTCGCCAATGATAGGAATTTTTGCCACTGCTGTTTCAAGCTCATTCCATTCCTGTTGTGAAAAAGTAAAATCCAACGTTCTTAGGTTTTCTTCCAGGTGCGCTAGTTTGGTCGTTCCCGGAATAGGAACAATATATGGGGCTTTTTGCAGCAACCACCCCAATGCTACCTGGCTGCTAGTAATGCCTCTTGTACGTCCGAACTCGTTGAGTTCTTCCACAATTCTAAGATTGGACCGTATCGCTTCCGGTGTAAACCGTGGCAGGATATTACGATTATCATTACCGGAATTAAAACTGGTGTACTCGTTAATGGCTCCAGTCAGAAAACCACGGTTCAAAGGACTGTACGGTACAAAACCGATACCCAATTCTTCACATACGGGCAATACTTCTTTTTCCACCTCACGCCACATCAAATGGTATTCGCTCTGTATAGCAGTAACAGGCTGTACGGCGTGTACCTTGCGAATAGTTGCCGCTCCGACCTCACAAAGTCCAAAATGTTTCACTTTCCCCTCAGTAATCAGGTCTTTAACCGTTCCTGCTACATCCTCAATGGGTATATTAGGATCAGGACGGTGCTGGTACAGCAATTCTATCACATCAATATTCAGGCGTTTCAACGATGCTTCTACCATTTCACGGATACGTTCAGGTCGGCTGTTTGCTCCGGCGGGCATTTCGTTGATTTTGTTTCCGGTATAATTGAACCCGAATTTTGTGGTAATGGCAATCTTATCCTTGAAGCCGCTCAATGCTTTGCCTGCCAGTTCTTCGTTGAAAAAAGGTCCGTAAGTTTCTGCGGTATCAAAAAGGGTAATGCCACGTTCCACTACCTGATGAGCAAGTTTTATCATTGCTTTTTCATCGGGATGGGTACCGCGATGGTAATTCATTCCCATTACACCAAAGCCCAATGCCGAAACTTCCATTGCGGCAGAGCCCTTTCCTAAAGTACGGCGCACAGTAATAGCAGGCATATTGTTTTCATTTTGACTATCATTTGAAGATGTTGCTTTCTTTTCTGTACAGCCTGGTACCAATATGGCAGGAACACAGGCTGCTGCTCCTAAAAGGACCGAACTCTTTAAGAAGTCCCGGCGATTGAACGGTGTACTATTTTTAATGTTCTGAAGTTCTTTTTCATTTTTCATATTGTTATTTTTATGTGTTCATTGGTGGACTATTGAATACTATAACCGCCATCTACGACCAAAGTATGGCCAACTATCAGGCTTGCCGCATCACTGTACAGGAATACCACAGCACTGGCTATCTCTTCCGGCCTTCCCAGACGACCGACTGGAACAGCTGCTAACATTGCATCCAGCGCATCCTGCTGACCACCCGCCATCATTTTATCGGCCATTGGCGTGTGGATCAGTCCCGGGCAGATTGAATTGATTCGGATTCCAGTAGACGCATATTCTAAGGCAGCACTTTTGGTAAGCCCAATTACACCGTGCTTGGCTGCGTGGTACGTTCCTCTCTGTGCCCCGCCTAAAATGCCACCAATGGAAGAACAGTTCACAATAGCCCCGTTACCCTGTTTACGCATGTGCTGCAATTCGTATTTCATACAGCTCCATACTCCCCGCAGATTAACCCCTGTAACCCTGTCAAAATCTTCACTCGTCTGATCCGCCGCGTCCGCCAGTTCATTTTGAATTCCCGCATTGTTATAGGCTGCATCGAGTCTTCCGAATGTTGCCACTGTTTTATCAACCATTGCCTTTACCTGCCCATCATCTGAAACATCACAGACAATTGCGAGAGTTTTATAACCTTCTGCTGCCAACTGCTCTGCTGCCAGGCTCACCAAATCTTTATCATAATCGGCTAACGCTACCGATGCGCCAGCCTCGGCGAATGCTTTTGCAGTGGCAAACCCGATCCCCTGTGCCGCTCCTGTAATTAGAACAACTTTATCTTCCATCAGTTTCATAATCAATTCTTTGTTTAATATCAAAATTCTGTTGTTACCGTGATTTTTATCACGCTATAACTTTACAGTACAAAGTTCCTACCTTATGGATATAAATTACTTATACAAACCACGGATTGTGCTACCATTTTCACTGATTTGCACCGATTTAGCAATAGGGGGAAAAATAAACGGTAAATTTGTATTGGTTTTTTAAGTGTAAATAGAATGGACGAAATTTTAAGAATTAATACAGTAAGCCAGCACGATACTTTTTATCATAAGGAAAATTTGCATCCATTGGTAAGCATTATGGATTTTGACGGTAGAGTGCCGGAAATCTATGCGTCCAAAATGAATTTTGGTTTTTATGCCGTGTATCTGAAGGAAGTGATGTGCGGCGATATGAAATACGGTAAGCATACCTATGACTATCAGGACCGGACATTAGTTTTTGTTGCCCCCGGACAAATCATCAACGTGGATATTAACAAGGATTATAAACCGCAGGGCTACGCTTTGCTGTTTCATCCCGATTTGATACGTGGTACATCTTTGGGCAGGCACATAGATGATTATACGTTCTTTTCTTACCAATCCAGTGAAGCGCTACACTTATCTGAAAGAGAAAGAAAAATTGTTTTAGACTGTTTTGATAAAATCAGCTATGAATTGGAACGTGGGATGGACAAACATAGCAAAATGCTGATTGTTGACAATATTGAATTATTCTTAAACTATTGCATACGTTTTTATGACCGTCAATTCATTTCAAGAAATGATGCCAATACTGATCTATTAGCTAAGTTTGAAAGACTGCTAAGTGAGTATTTCCAATCGGATAAACCACAAACAATAGGCCTGCCTTCTGTTGCGTGGAGTGCTGAACGGCTCCATCTTTCCAGTAATTATTTCGGTGATCTCATAAAAAAGGAAACGGGAAAAACGGCACTGGAATATATCCAATTAAAGATCATGGATCTGGCTAAGCAGAAGATACTGGATACCAATAAAACGATCAACGAGATTGCTTACGAATTAGGGTTTAAATACCCAGCGCACTTTACAAGGTCTTTTAAGAAGAACACAGGTACCACACCTAATGAATATAGAAATGTGAACTTGAATTAATACTTAGCCCTGCATACTACAGTTGGTATGGCGGAGCATAAAGAAAATAAAGCTGCACTTATATATTCGGGAGTTAGGTTAGATGTTAAGGGTGAGGGCAAAGAGCATAATACTGTTGAGGTACTAAATTTATGCACTCATTTGGACTCAACAAATCATTAAAAAACGAGTTTGGATACCCTGCTGTCAGGTTCACCAACAGCCAAATGGCGCCAACTGTCTTCAGTTAGCGCCATTTTTAAGTATAAAAAACTATAGACAAAAAAGTTATACAGCCATGCTCTCCCCCATTTTCAAATAGGTCTTAAATACTTTCTCCGTGTTTCATTAATATTATGATGGATGTTTATCAACAGGTGTCACAATTGTTGAGTATCCAAATGCAAGATATCAGGAAAGTCTTCACAACCACCTAAAGATACTGGCTATTTACACATTACAAAAATATTTTCCTCCATTTGGTCATTGAATTTTTGCTTAATCCAAAGTGTTTGGCTACCTGGGAATTATTCATCTTATGTGTTTTCTGATAATCCAGGATCTGTATAATATCAGATTTGTTGTATGAACGGTGTTTTTGGTTTTGTTTACTGGTCTCTTTAGCCTTTGCGCCGAAAATTTTTTTATTGAGTTCTAAAATATCAATTACCGACAGGTATTTTTTTCTTAATAGTTTTTCACATTCCTCCTTCTTATGAGGAAAGCTCCGAATAATAATATCAGAATAGATTCGATGATAGTTTGGCTGACTGTATTTTTCCATCTTTAGTGCATGTTAGTTCAATTTATTGTTTTCAATACGGTATCTTCTGATTTTATACCGTACTGTATTTACTTATCCATCTATTTAAGGTACTGTTGGGTATCCCATATTCATCTACGATCTGCCGTCTGGTTTTCTCTCCCGCTTTCATGAGTTCGAGTATAAATGCGATAATCTCCTGTGTATAAATGCTTTTTCTGAATTTCGGCAATTTTGATCCCTCTGTTCCATGAGTTACTGCCGAAGGAGGTGCATACAATATCAGATGCTGGGAATAAATCCTGAAGAAATCATATTCAAGAAGTTTACTCCACCGCATCAGAATGTTGGTAGGAAGGTCTTCCTGCAAATACATTGCATTCACTTCATTTTCTGTACAGTCCAAAAAGCGACATATACGTTGCAGATCTATTTTATTTTCCGAAACTCTAAAATGGATCAGTTTGCCAATATGAATATTTTTGAAATTTGTAATCATTTTTTTAATTAATTAAAAACAGCCTTGCGAAGAAACCCCAACAAGGCTGTTGTGATGTATAAAGCCTTCTATGAAAAGCCTCTTGGTTTTGTCAATTTAGTCCGGACAGGTCTGTGTGGATATACAGTGCCATGCCATAAAGGCATCTCCCTCTTTCACAGTATACATTTTCATACACTTGTTTGTGGTATCATATACCATCATTCCCTCCACGAAATTGACAGCCGGAATACCTGCCGGATTTCCTGATGCATCAAATGCTACCCTGTTAGGTACGAAGCCTTTGGTTTTCGCTTCCAAGGCAATCCAGCCCCCTTTACGTACCATCGGCCAGTTATCAGAGCCTGCTCCGGCTCTGCCAAGTGCAGTTATCCCTACCTTTGTGTCTAATACAGCACCGGTCATAATACCCGGCTTGTAGCAAAGAGATGCACTTGTTTTTGCACATAGATCAAGAATAGCTATATAAGTATATTTAAGATCCTGAGTCCCAGCAACAGAAGTACCGTCTCCCTTAGATCCATACGAATTGAGACCTATGAAACCAAATTTTGTTGAGTTCATTTTAAAGTTGATGGCGTGCTGGCCTCCATCTTTTATAGCGATCACCTTATCATTTGGATTAAGCTCATTTGCACCAGTACCGTTACCAGGCATATAGGTCGGGTTAATACCCAACTGATCCACCACACCTAAATGACCTTGTGAACTGCGTCCCCATCCCCATTGTTTTCCATCGGTGGTCAGTACATTGATAGAGGGAAGATTATTCACATTATCAGCCGGTGAAATCCAGGCGATGTTACCACCTAAAGTATTACTGCCTGAGGTAGCGGTCACTTCTGTCCAATTCAGTCTCATGGCGTTATCACCAAGCCCCAACTGTCGTTGTGTATTATTACCCATAGCATAGAGCTTGCCATTGGTTGCCAGAAAATAGTAAGAACTCTGTCCTTCAGTATTTCCCTCGGTCATCCCTATCATTTTTGGAGTTACTCCTGTGGGAACACTGATTTCTGTTGCGTAATTGGATGTTACCCCGGCAGTATTATCATTATGAAAAGTATTAAGACCCCAGGTATAAAGTCTGCCATCAGAGGTTAAAGCGAACTTGGTACTCCTGATACCACGCACTGCAACAACGTTGTCCAGCGTTTGGGTAGCAGAAGTCATGACACGATGCCATATTAAACCATTAGCGGTATTAACTGCCATGTTGTCTCCATAAACAGAACCCACTGTACCTGGGTTGTAAATCCAAGCCGCCCCGCTACAGGTTACTAAAGCTATTGTTTCTTGATTACCAATCATCATTTTTACGTTGGTAGGACTCACTCCAGGAGGCAACCCGTCTGCTTTATTATTAACAGTCTGTTTACCCAGTGTAAAGTTATTTGGGGTTTTGTAAGTACCAGTACCGGTGCCCATACTGCTATTTCCCCAAACATAAAGTCCATCGGTCGTCAATAAAAGCATCACATTAGCTAGTGCAGCTTTTAACGGTGTCCCAGTATAGTTGAATCCGGCTCCTGTAGATCCTGCAGTTGGAAGTGTTGTACCCGGATCAATTTTGGTTGGTGTCAGAAGGTTTAATACAACATTAGTATTTGCAGTAGATACATTTGGCGATGTGTTTGGTCCCCAGATATAATACGAACCGTCTTTTTGTTTTACTATGGTCGTCGTTTCATCTGCGATGATGTTATCATACTCTATGGTATTAGGATCTGTGGCATTAAGGTAGGTATTGTCATTACAACCTGTTGTACAGGATACCTCATTTACTGCTGCATAGGTAATATACCTGTTTGTATTTCCAGAGTCAAAGTTATAGCTGTGTACCCATTTTCCGGTGACAACATCATAAGTCCCAGCAACAGACACTACATTGGTTGTAAACGCTGCGTCATCTGCGATGATCATTTTTACCTGATCTCCACTTCCAAAACCTCCTCCATAAGAGGAAAGGTCTGCCCCGAAGTACATGGTACCGCTGGTATTAGTACGCTGTGCCAGCCATATTCTTGATATACGTGAACCACCTGTATAGCCATTTACTGTAATGCTGCTTAGCGTAGTTGACGTAAGATTGTTATCTCCTAATAAGAAATACGTTTTATCATTGGCCAAGCTGGTTCGTGAAGAAGTATTGTTCGGATTTACAAAATCATTAATGGTTGCCACGGTAAGTATAGTACCGGCATTCACAGATTTAGAAACTTTCTGCTCAAAAAGCCCGATGTCTTCCCTTGCTACACCAAATACATTATTGTTGTAAGCCGTGTTGGTTCCTCCGTTCCATACCATATTGCCGTCAGCATCCAGATAATGGTCTGTATTCACACGCCCCATCGTAATACCGTATTTAATGGCTAGATAAGACTCTACTTTTCTTCTTTCAGTTGTTGTAAGATTCCCATTACCATAAACAATGGTTTCTCCTAAATTCCCTACGAAACCTCCGTTATCACTGCCATTAGCTGCCCCACCTATTGTATATTGGGTAGAACCGAAAGCGTGACCTCCGTTTAAGAATCCGATGGCCGTATGCACTCCACTCATGGAAACTATATTTCCATTAATCCCCTTACCTGTTGTTGTATTGAAAAGATTATGGTACACAATACTTGGAATTGTTGTCGACCTTGCCCCTCCCGGATTCGCCAGGTATCTGTAAGTTTGACCTGCATTCATTCTTTCTGATCTATCATCATAATTGTCTCCAAAACCATCCCAATAATTGATTCCCCCTGTTAATTTGGAATTATCAAGCAGGGAACTGAAAATCCTTGCATTACTACCAGGATTGGACAGCCCTTCTTTTGTCAGAATAAAAATATCATAGCTGTTATTGTTAAGGGTTCTTACAGAAGTATTTCCTATAGTTTGGGTATTTGCTGTAAAATTAACCCCCGGATTAAAGTTGAAATAATTGGATGCACCTACTTTATATTTTGGTAATGCATTAGTACCCAACTGTGCAGAAGTGGTTCCTGAGAACAAATCTGTCCATGCTGTAATATCTGTACCATCTCCTGTATTGGCAGCATTTTTATCTGCTCTGTACCAATAAGTAAGATTATTAACCACTCCTCCCGGTGCATTTCCGAAACCTGCAAAGGTGAAGAACTCTCCATTACCCAATGTAACATTAGCGGTATTATATACCACACCATTTACAGTAACTTCTGCAGTCATTGGTGTAAAGGTATCCGTTACATCAAAAACGGCATCAGAAGATTGCACCAAATAAAGGTTTTTCACCCCTTTTGGCCATGCTACGGTTACAGTTCCCACCGTATTTGTATTTTGTACTTTCCAGATCGATTCAAAACGATAATTGGTTGTACCATTAGAACCTGACGTATAACCTAATGGAATCATTAAGTTTTGCTTAAGACCATTATCTCCTGTCATCAGGTATTGCAAATCGTTGTCTATTCCTGTACCATTGGCAGCATTAGTGTCCGCAAATCCTATTGTGGAAATGACAAGGTTTTGTCCGTCATTTACACTTCCTGACTGCTTTTGATGTAATACCGTAAGATTATCTTTTGCAATACCGAAGATATTATTGTTATAACCGGTATTATTAGTAATATCCCAAACTACAGCACTGGTTGTAGAAAGATAATCTTCACTTAAGGTTGTACCATTCTTTACAGCAAGGTAAGAATTTACTCTTGATTGTTCGTTAGCTGTAAGTGCTCTTTTGTACCACATGACTTCCATGATGTCACCAGGAAAAGCACCCGGAGAATCCCAACCGGCATAACCTATTCTCAGGTGTTTTCCAAGTACATTAAAGGTATTTGTTGTACTACCCAAATTAAAGGTTTCATAGATTCCGTCCAGCCCAAGTCGTCTTTCTCCTCTTCCCGAATTAAGTGCCTGATCTTGAATGGCAGAGAATACTGAACTTTTATTTGTCGTGAAAGCGTTAGCAGCACTCATCGTGTTACTATTTGCCTGAGCTCCACCATTTCCAAAATATTTGTATATATGAGGCATTCCTGAATTAATGGAAATGCCTGGTTCAGATGCGTTCGTATCGTCGTCAATTCCCGTAATACGACCTGTTCCATTCGCAGAAGTGGGTCTTACTGCCGAGAAAACAGATACCGAACTTCTCATTGACGGATCCAAATAATTATTAGTCGAGTTGAGCTGACTATTTGTATTATAAAAGAATTTTGAAGCAGAATATCCTGTAGTATATGGGTTGAAATTGTGCGCTCTATCTGCAGGAGAAAGCGTTATTCCTCCAACATTCGGAATGTTATCTGCATTGACAGAATTGTCCTTCCAGGCAGTACCAATAGTTCCGGCATCGTCTGATTTTACCCAGAAATCTGCTCCACTTACACCTCCCGGTCCCGGAGCAGTAACGGAAACGGTTAGATCACTTGTACTGCTGCAACTACCTGTAGTAACCGTCCATCGGAAAATATAGCTGCCGGAGGAAGTAAGCCCGGTAACATTGGTATTGTATGCTGACGGCGTCGCAATCACCGGATCAGCCGCACCGGCTGGCTTTGATATTAACGTCCATGCACCCGCAGCTACTCCCGGATTATTGGCATTGAACGCAGTTTGGGTAGTTCCTATCAAAGTCTGGGCAGATCCTGCATTGGCACCCACCTGAGCGGATACGAATACAGAGAATGTTCCTTCTAAAGATGTTCCTGAGCAGGCATATTCTTTATCTAAAAACATACCCACACTTGGGTTATAGGTATCTGCTTTTATTTTAAATACATATTCACCCTGCATATTAAGATTGGAAATCGTAGTGGATGTATTGGTAAATAATATACTAGTATAAGGTTCGAATACAGGATCAGCTGCACCTGCAGGTTTCGAGACTAATGTTAACCTGTAACGTCCATCAAAATCCTGAAAATAACTGGTGTTTACAATACCTTTGTACACTGCAGGCAATGGAATGGTTGCTGTTACAATACCTGAACCTGGGTAACATACCGTAGTGGTAGGTACTGTTACGTTAGGACGGGCGCCGTCCGAAATATGGATATAATAGGTTTGTGTAGATGAGCAGGCACCTGCATTGCTTCTGGTGATCGTAAACCTGTAAGTTCCTACACGCCACCCTCCTGCAGGAGGTGTTACAGTAGCAGTTCTTGTCGCTGTACCAGCCCCTCCGTTCACTATAGCAGGGGCCCCTCCCGGTGGAGTAATACCTGATAAAGTGACACTTGTATTGATTGTAGCGGGATTATCGGCCGGATCAATGGTATAATAAAATGTGATGGGTGTAGACTGTCCAGCATAACCACACTTAACTTCTCCTCCGGAGTTCCCACTATTATAAATCATCATTTGTTCCGGTCTTGAAGAGGTCAGGAAATTTACAGTATTAGACTGTAATCCGGTAAAGGTATAAGTTAATTCCGGTGTCGTGAAAGTCCCACTGGTATTCGTAATAGTTAAAGTAAATTTGTAGGTCCCTACTACATTAACACCGGTAATATATATATTATCATCATGAATATCCGAATAGGCAATATTTCCTCCTGCCGGCTGGCTGGTAACATTCATGGTAATCGTTGTGCCAAAATTTCCTGAAGACCCCGGCGTGGGAGCATAGGCATGAGAAAACTTAGGGGATGTACTCTGGAGTGCAACATAATGACTTGCACCACTGGAAATACATCTGGAAGTTGACACGGTAGGCAGCAGTTGCGGATTTGGAATAAAACGTACAATAGCCGTATCCTCATACCAACAGTTTGGATTATTGATAGAGGTAATTCTGAGTGTTACCACATAAGCCGGGTCAATATCATGATTGGCTTTATTGATAAGACTAAAAGTGGTTGTTGCCGATGTTGTAGAGCTAAACTGAGAATTTTGGTTCGTTTTTATACTGCTGCGCTCCCATCTGTAAATATTATAGGCACTCCACGATGCGGTATATCCGTTGGGTACAACCCCATTCAGGGTAACGGCTCCCGTGGTTGCATTCACATTGGTAATATCCGGTCCTGCTGTAAAGGCAGACACGTCTCCCGGCGCAGTAATGGTCACCTGAGAAGTAGCCGTTCCGGAAGGACTACAACTTTGTGCCACCTGAAATACATAATTTCCCGGTGATGTCATTCCGGTAACATTAGGGGTCAGGGAATTTACGTTACCAATCACCGGGTCGGGTGCGCCGGAAGGCTTGGACACGAGTGTCCAGGACGGTGTACCGCCCGTACTGCCCGATGAACTTCCCTGCAGGGTGTAGGATGTGCCGCATATCGTGGCATTTCCTCCTGCGTTTACGCTGCATTGTGCGTAAAGTATCATATTACCCAGAAAGAGCAATAGGACTAAAAAGATAGTCTTTGTTTTCATTGTTAATAAATTTTTAATAGGTTTTCAACACTATGTGTTTGTGTTTCTTTATAAAGATTTTGAAAAATCAGAATAGGCTTGCATGGATGCCTGCCTTGTCATTCCGATTATATTTAGAAAGAACAGAAGCTAGAAAAATGGGATTTCCATTATGTAATGGTGGTTAAAAGTTTTTTAGGCTGAGGATTGATTACGGCTTCCAGAAAGTCCAGGCTGTACCATTGTATACTGCAAGATGCTTTTTAACGGTATCATAGACCATCATTCCTGGTGCCGGATTGATAATGGCAAGATGCGGACTGGCTACTTTTGGAAGGATCATCGCCTTATTTGCATCTTCCAGAACAAGAATCCCTTCTGTAGAAGTAAGAGTTCCGATGCTTGTTTTTGCCGTGGCCTTTTCCGTTTTGTCTGTTCCCTGAATGCTAATATCTGCTGTTCCGATCGTAGCAGAGGTACCATCATCTTCACTTAGATTGACCCATTGGCCGACATTTTTCAGGTATTTTACTTTATGATCTGTGGTGTCATAAATTAAAGTTCCCTCTACAGACATCCCGGTTTTGTTCTCAGTATAAGGTAGAATAAACCCTCTGTTTTCCGTATTGGAAAATTCAACAGATACCGAAGTATTGGTAACATTTGTTTTTCCTATTGCTACCTGTGCGTTACTGGTACAGGCTGCAAACACAATTAGAATTTGTAGTGTTTTTTTCATTATGTTTTTGATTTGTTTTTGAGGTGCGGGAAATTTTCCATTAAAAATTTTGCGATGATTAAGTCATCAGCATTTGATGCAATATTATCATTACATGAAAAGCTCTACAAGGGTAAGACCCTAAGAATTCGGAAAAATTTTGTATATTATTCTTTATTTTACAAATAAACACCAATGACAATCAGCAAATTAAAAAAGCATCCATATAAAGATCTTTTCATGTATGAAATTAATTTAAAAACCATAAAAGAAGAATTTATATCATAATACCGCAAAATATAATGACTAAAATTATCATTTGAATCCTGAAATTCATTGAGGACGGAGGATATTGAAACCGAAAGCACATCTCCGGCAGCAATTCCGAACTATTCTATTGTTAAAAATCGGAGTACACCTTAAAAGTTGTACTCCAATTACCTGATCTGTCTCGTTATTTTATGTTCAAACCACTCATAAAATTATGATTCCGAAAAGGCGATACATTTAAAAAATAATATGTATTCTAGTCTGAAAAATCACAAGCTATCTTGTAGTATACCCTCCATTGGCAAAGATGGTCTGCCCGGTGATCCACCAGCCGTCTGAAACCAGGAATTCTATCAGCGGAGCAATATCTTTAATATCCGTAAGACCGCCAAGGGCAGATGCAGATTTATGATAAGCTACGGCATCCTCACTTTCCTGACCATAGAAAAAAGGAGTATCCATAGGTCCCGGAGCAACTGCTGTTACAGAAATACCCCGTTCACCAAATTCTTTAGAAGCGGCTCTGGTAAAATGTTCCACGGGAGCTTTCATTCCTGCATATGTAGAGTATAAACCTGTATAGGCTGCCAGCAGCGAGGTAACAATAGTACATATTTTCCCATTGTTATTTAGCTTTTTACCTGCTTCCTGAATGAAGAAATACGCCACTTTGGAGTTAATTTCGCTCATACTGTCATATTCTGCTTCGGTAGTCTCCGAAAAAGGCTTTTTCAGGACTTTCCCTACCGTATTAATTGCAATATCAATTCCTCCGAACTTTTCAATACCGGCATCAAAAAGTTCCGTGATCTTTTCTACTTTTGTAAGATCTGCCTGCACCAGAATCGCTTCTGCTCCTAAAGCCTGTACATCTGCCATTGTTTTTTCAGCATCAGACTTTGTACTTTCACTGTTGTAATGAATGACCAGTTTGGCTCCTTTTCCGGCCAGATTACGACTTAGTAAACCACCGAGGTTTTTGGCTCCTCCGGCAATTAATACTACTTTTCCATGTACATTGTGTGTTTTCATACTCTTGAATTTTTTAATTATATTATGGTTTGTTTTACTATTCATTATTTTTTAGAAGATAGATCTCCTCTCTTCGCAAAGAGAGAAGACCATGTACATCACTGTATTTTCAGAATCTATTCGAAACATTTCTTATCAGCAGGTTTTCCGGCAATATTAAACCGGTGCTGGATATTATGCAAGATCAACTAAGAAGAAATTCGGAAAACACAGTAGCTATCAAAGCCTGTTTTACAAATAATTAATATTAAAAATCAATTCAATACATAAATCATCATTCGTTTTTAGAAGAAAATTCAAGCTTCCCATGTTGGTATTTGTAATTTTTAAAGGAATTTCTTTTTTAAATTTGTTTAAATAATAACCGACATGGCAAAATTCTACTGTTTGATTTTCATTTTATTTTTCTTTCCCGTTCTTATTCCGGCTCAGAACAGCCTGCCTACAAAGCAACAAATCAATAACCTATACAATGCAGTAGACGACACCACTACAGACAAAGAAATAAGTGAGATTGAGAAGATTATAGAGCTCGCAAAAAAAGCTAATTATAAAGATGGAATCGGAAGAGGAAATATCATGCTGATTTATATTTATTATCATCGTTCTGACTCCAAAAAGATACTGGAGCTGATTAAAAATACTGAAGAACTGGATTTAAATAATAACCTGATAATTGCATCTCTTTATATCTATAAATCATTCGTAAATAAAGACATGGGTATAGAAAAAGAAGAGTTTCAAAATATAAAGGATGGCTTAAAATATGCAAAAAGAATAGAAGATACAAATGAAAGACATTTATTAACAGCCAATTTTTATAATAGATTTTCAGTTTTTTATGATTATAAAAAGCCTGATTCACTTATTTATTATTTAAAAAAAGAACTTGTCGAGCTTCAACACATAAATGAGAAAGATGCAAAACTAAAATCCAAAAAATATGAAAAAATTGCACTTAATAATCTCAATATTGGTAATTTTTACTTGGGGGTTGCTAAACCTCAACGTCTGGATTTGGCAGAACCTTATTACTTAAAAATCTATAACTATAAAACAACGCAGCCTGATATTTTTGAAAAAATGGATATGCCTATTTTATGCGGTACTGGCAGGTTTTATTTGGAGAAACATGATTATAAAAAGTCGATTGAGCTCGGCAATGAGGTTTTAAGGCGGGAAAAATATAAGAATAATCCGAATTACAGACTATTTGCCTATATGCTGCTTGCTGATTCCAATGAAGAATCAAAAAATCCATCGGAGCAGGCCAAGTATACTCTTTTGTATGCAAAACTGAAGGATAGTCTGAACAATGCCGCTAAAAAAGAAGTCGGTAAACAATTTGACCGACTTGTAACAGCAACTGAGGCAAAAAAAGATAAAGAGTATATCTCTAACGTCAGAATTTTACTTTTAATTGCCGGATGTTTTATTATTCTTTTAGCTTTGTTCATCTGGCTTTACTGGAAAAGAAAAAATAAAATGGTTCACAAAAAATATGAGGAACTGATCGCTAAAATAAGCATTGAACAGAAAGAACTTCAGGTAAAATCTTTAAAAACCGAGGACCATACAGAAGCCAAAACCTTGGTCAGCATTACCGATGAAACAACCAAAGTACTGCTTGCCAGACTTGAAAAATTTGAACTCTCTGAAAAATACCTCAGAAAAGACATCAGCCTGACCTGGATGGCCAATCACTTTAACACCAATACCAAATATCTTTCAGAAATTATAAAAACCTATAGGGATAAAAATTTCACCACCTATATTAACGGACTTCGGATCGGCTATATCACTAAAAAACTGTACGAGAACCCTATCTATCGTGAGTATAAAATCAATTATCTTGCTGAAGAATGCGGCTACACCACTCCACAGGTTTTTGTAACTGCCTTTAAAAAAGAAACGGGTTTCACTCCTTCCTATTTTTTAGAACAGCTTAAAGTTTCAGTTTAAAATAGGCCCAATATACCAACTCCGATTGTTTCAAATACCTAAACTATAGTGCAAAAAATTTAGCATCTAAGAAAATTATCTGCTAAAAATGAGCTTTGCAATTCTTGTTTAATGTGGCTCAATCGAATTGAATAAGACCAATCATTTAATGCTTATATTAAAAGAAGATGTGAGTATGCCCCAAAAGAAAGTCATACCCGTACAATAGTAGATCGAATTGCCAGGAAATAGAATAATTGAAGTGACCTTTATATTCTAAATTCCCTGCAAAAAAAGTGAATTTTTACCGTCTTTATTTTTTAATGATTTTTATGGTCTCCACACCTTCTCCGGTTTTTACTCTAATCCAATAGGAGGCTGGAGTAAGAGATGACAAGTTAATTTCTGCTGCAAAGCTGTTTATTTTTTGTGTTATAACAGTTTGCCCTAGAAAGTTAATCACTTCAACATTTAAAATAGGTTGCCCGGATGTCAGGAACAACTTGTTTGTAGCAGGATTAGGAAAGAATTTAAAACTCGTTTTTTCTACTGTGGATACATTTAAATAAGTAGTACAAGTAATTCCGGTATTTATAACACTATTTCCAACCCAGTTAGATGAGTTTCCGTTTAAAGCAAAGCCATTAAGAGCTCCATTATAATTATTTCCGCTGCTGTCTTGCAAAGTTGTTACGGAAGCATTATTCGCATTAGCGATGCCCTGATTAAATTTATAATACGCCATTAATCCTGTTTCCGGACCCGGCAGTTCACAGTTCATATGGTTTGTTATTTCTCCTGGAGACAAAGCTCTATTCCATATTCTGACTTCGTCCATAGTTCCTGTAAAACTATTTACAGCATCATTAAAAGCGCCTAATCTAACCATATTTCCCCCCTCAACCGGGTCAACATCAGTATTGGTAGATACCAGTTGTCCATCTTTGTATAATTTCAGTGTAGCCGCAGCAGCATCATAAGTTACTGCAACGTGATACCACGTATTAATAGACAATGGCACACTGTCTTCTACAGCAAACCAATCACCGTTATGCCCTGCAGAAAGTTTACCGGAATTATTGGGTATCCAGAAAGCATGCAACCCATCTGAATCACCACCAGAGATAATATTGTTTTGGGTGTTTAAACTTTTCACATAAATCCAAGCTTCTTTGGTATAACTTACAGGCAAAATGTTTCCACAGTTTACATAATCGTTTACGCCATCAAAATCCAGCGCCGTTCCCTGCTGAGAAAATCCAAATTGGAAAATCATTAAAAAACAGGCAATCCAAATTTTTTGAAAATTTAGTTTGAAAGGCATTAAAAGTATTTTACTTTTCATAATAATAATTTTTATTAATTACATCACAAAATTGTATCATTCTCCTGGAGATTCATACAAGGGTAAACCCCTGAATTAAAGATTGTATAATTTTCAACATTAGAAATTGATACATTTGTAAAAAAATATAGGTATGCCTGCGATTAAGAAAATCATATTCTTATTCATTACTTTTTTCACATTGTCATGTAGAGAAAAAAAGGAAAATTTTTATTTTGAAAAAGTAACTCCGCCACAAGAAGAGCCTACAAAAGTTTGGTTAAGAAAAAATGAAAACTATAACGCAGATAAAGAACGTTACCTGAAAGTTTTTCTGGACTACTATCAAAGTAAAATGGTTGAAAATGATTATTCGGACGCTTCCAAAATTCTGGATTTAGTGACTACAAAATTTGTTTATTTTTATGATTTTGACCCTCGTCTTACCAAAGTTGTAAAAGAATTTGATGAAAAGTATAGGAGCAAATTACCACCCATAAAAACAATATACATTGATAGTTATTATGGCAATTTAGAATTTGACAGAGACCACCTAAACAATGCTAAGGATTACTTTTTAAAAATTACAGCTTTAGAGCCAAATGATTATAAAAGTTGTTACAAAATATCCCGTGCCTATTATGATTTATCATATACTTATTTTGTTTTAGGGGATTTAAAAAACAGCATAGAAGCGAATGAAAAATCAAGGACCTACTCCATAAGAATCAGAGATCGGGAAAGTATTGCTTCTGTAGAGTCGAATTACGTCAATATTTACAAAGCAAATGGTTCTTATGAAAAGGCAGTCGCAAGTGCGGATGAAGTGATAAAGATCTCTAAAGAAATCGGGAACACCTATGATTATTTTATGGGCAAGTATAACAAATGTTCTGTGTATGGTTTCTTTAATAAGCATCAGCTGAAAAATAAATACATCCACGAAACTTACAAAGAATATATAGCCAGCCAATATAATAATGATGTCCTTCTGCTTTGTATTTCCGATTACGAAATAGAAGCTTTAATTGAAGAAAAGAAATTAAGCGAGGCCAACATAGTTTTAAACAGAATAAAACCTATTGCAGAAAAAAATACTTCTCAAAATTGGCAAAAGGATTACCAGGCCACATTAGCTTTATATCAAATTACCAGAGATGTAAAAACGTGTAACACAAAATATATAGAAAATTCATTACCCAATTTGCTTGAGCATAAAAACTACGAAAGAGCCAACTTATTCTACAGTGTTTTATTAGAAAAAGCAATTCAAAGCAGAGATCTGGACAAGGTTCTTTTTTATAATAATGAAGTTTACCGTACAAAGGACAGCCTATCGAGCGCAAAAAGCAAGCTGATCAACTTAGAACTCGCCGCAAAATATGAAACTAAAGAAAAAGAGCAGGAAATTAAACTGCAACAAGAAACCATTATCAATAAAAATGCTGTTATTGTGGCTTTAATACTCGTTTTTATTGCATTGTTATTAGCCATCATTATTTATTATTTAAAACAAAAACAAAAGAAACTGTCTTTAGAAAAAGAACGATCATTGCTATTTACCAAAAATCTTCTGGATAAAACCGAGGAAGAGCGCAAAAGAATTGCATCTGATCTGCATGATAGTGTGAGCCATGAATTATTGTCACTTAAGCATTCGTTTGAGGTAAGCCAACTTCAACTAAACGAAAAAGTAGACAGCATTATTAATGATATCAGAGCAATCAGCAGAAATTTGCATCCTGTTCTTTTTGAAAAAATAGGACTCGAAGCCAGTTTAGATCAATTCATAGAACGCATCCAGAATACTCATCTTTTTATGGTCTCCTCCGACATCAATTATCAGGATGGTCTCACGACTGAAAAAGAATTGCAAATCTATAGAATTGTACAGGAAGCGGTTTCAAATATTATAAAATACGCAGATGCTATCGCGGCAAAAGTCATTTTAACTGAAAACAAAGACGCTGTTATTTTAGAAATCATTGATAATGGAAAAGGGTTTAATGTAAAGGAAACTCTGGAAAAAAAGGATGCTTTTGGTTTACACAATATACTAGAAAGAAGCAAAGCAATTGGTGGACAAGCCTATATCACATCAACCGATAAAGGCACAAAAATAGTGGTACAAATAAAAAAATAATACAATGAAAATTCTAGTTGCAGACGATCATCCTTTAACGCTGAATGGAACTGTTTCTTACCTTACTAATTTGGGGTATAGCGTAGTGAGTGCCTGCTCCAACGGAACGGCAGCACTTAATTACATTCAGGTTTATTTGCCGGATGTAGCTGTTTTAGATTTAAACATGCCAGGGTTGGATGGCTTGGAGGTGGCCAAAAAAGTAATGGAAAATAAATGGCGTACTAAAGTTGTCATCCTCACCATGCACAATGAAATCGGCGTTCTGAACAAAGCCAAAGAATTTGAAGTAGATGGCTATATTTTAAAAGAAAAAGCGTGTCCTGATTTAGAAAAATGTATGAAAGAAATTGCTTTAGGAAAGAAATATTATTCCGGAGCCTTACTTCAAAATTACACGATAGAACATACAGATGACCTTAGTAAACTCAACCTATTAACTCTTTCTGAAAGAAAAATAATAGAATTAATAGCAGCTCAAAAAACCAGTAAGCAAATTGCAGAACTTCTTTTCCTGTCCGAAAAAACCGTAGAAGGACACCGTACCCGAATTATCGAAAAACTGGGCATCCCAAAAGAAAAAAATGCACTACTGATTTGGGCAATACAAAATTATAAAAAATCATTGTAGACGTAAAAAAAATTATTAAAAATGAAAGATCTTTTTCGCCAAATTATAAACCTTACAGGAACATTATTTTTTGTTCCAAGCATGGATGCGTTGGATGGATTTTCGGTGTACATTATTTAGATTTAGAAACCTATAATTTACCTTTAATCTGAGTTAAACAAAGCAAATCATCTATAAAAGTGTCTGAAGATAATCCTGTCTGGTCACTTAAGGAGACCATTATTTATTAGCCTCCTCTTTTCCACAAACGTAAATAATTAAATATCAAATTATTTACGATCCGTTTATGGTAAATTATAATTCACAGCGTGGGTGGTGAATTTGACTGGAATTTACATCTATTAAAGGGACAGGCTGCCAAGCATCCGCGGAGAAAATTTTCCCGACTGGCTATCAACAGTCCATTTCCTTTTCTTCAGGATCATGAGATATCCTGAAGTGATCAACGACCGCCTCGCAACTCTGCACAACAGAAATTAAAACAAAAAAAATCCCGGATTAACCGGGATTTTAATTTTCTGAGATTCAGATTTATTTGATCTCTACAGGCACTGAGATTTTATCCCAATCCATTGTGAATCCATTATTGTTTATTTTATACACTAAAGTTTCCTGTGTTGCCGGTAAAGCCTTTGTTTTTACATCAACACGTAAAGCATCTTTAGCTTCCTCGTATTTATAGGCACCCCATTGTTTGGGCTCTTTGTTAAAAATTGCAGTCCAGGTTCCGGTTTTTTTAGGGATTAAGAAAAAGCTGTATTTACCTGCAGGAAGTTTTTTACCCTGAACGGTAATGTCTTTATCCGTTTCGAAAGTAGTGGCTTCATTGGCACCGGCACGCCAAACTTTATCATAAGGTACTAAATCACCCCAGATGGTACGACCTTTTACAGAAGGGCTGCTATAGGCGATGGTAATGGTGGCATCTTTAATTTTTCCCGTTGCAGTAGCCGGAGGGCTGGCAGGTTTTTTAGTATCCTGTGCAAAGGCATTCAGGGAGAGTGTCATTGTCGCAACAAGTACAGCAGCAGATTTAATGATAGTTTTCATACTATTTTTATTTGTTTGTTTTTGTTATTATTTGTTACGAATTTACTGCTTTCTGCTTATAAAACAGTAATATGATTGTCGAAAATATAATAACTGCTGCTGCCCCGATTACATTAAGCCAAAGGAAAGAAACGATATCAAACTGATAAACGGCAATAACCGTAATTTCTGATAAAATTGCCGCAATAAATACATTCGCGCCGTCGACTTTTTTATAGTAAAATGCAACAAGAAAAATCCCCAATATCGGACCATAGAAAAGAGAACCCAATACATTCACCGCTTCAATAAGGGAACCCATTTGAGTGGCAAACATGGCTACGCCGATTGAGAAAATTCCCCAGGCTAACGTATGCAGGCGGCTATACCTCAATTCGGTTGCATCATCAGGAATATCTTTTCTAAATATCAAATGAACATCTTTTAGTGAACAGGCGGCAAGGGAATTCAGCGCTGCGGAAATGGAACCCCAGCTGGCCAGAAAAATGACGGCAAACAGTAAACCGATCATTCCTACAGGCAACGTATTTTTCACGAAATACAGGAAAATATAATTGGTATCTGTTTTCTCTGCATTATAGTTTGAATGATTGATAGCTTCCTCTACCCTGCCGTGCAGAGCTTTTACCTGAGTTTGCGTGTTTTTAAAATCCTGAATTGTTTTTTTAAGTTGGGGAGAATGAGTTTCTTTCAGCTTTAGGATTTCTTTCGATTCTGCATTAAATTTTATCTGCAAATCCTGATGTTCTTTTTCAAAAACCGCGGCCTGTTCAGGTTGTGTTTCCTTTAAATGTTGATAAGAGCGTTCGTTAAAATAAATTGGAGCCGGTTTTAGAGAAAAGAATGCGAAAAGCAAAGCACCAATCAGGAGAATCGCAAACTGCATCGGAATCTTAACCAATCCGTTCAACAGCAAGCCCATTTTTGCATTGGTATTATCTTTGGCAGTAATATACCTCCCGACCTGACTCTGGTCGGTACCGAAGTAAGAAAGTGCCAGAAAAAAACCACCAATCAGCCCACTCCAGATATTATATTTGTCTTTCCAATCGAATTCTGTGGTGATTACATTAAGCTTTCCCGATTTCCCTGCCAGATAAAGCGCATCCTTAAAACCTATGCCATTCGGCATATTCTCAATAAGCAGATACCCCGCAAAAGCCATGGTTCCCAGAATAATAAGAAACTGTAATTTTTGGGTGTGAGCGATCGCTTTTGCACCGCCAACGTAGGTATAAATCAATAAAATACCACCCGTTAAAACATTGGTTAAATAAATATTCCAGTTTAAAACACTTGACAAGATGATACTCGGAGCGTAGATACTGATTCCTGTTGACAGGCCTCTGGAAAAAAGAAAAAGCAGTGATGTGAGCACCCTCGTTTTTTTATCAAAACGGTTTTCCAGATATTCATAGGCGGTGTACACATTTAAGCGCTGAAAAATCGGGATGAAAGTGATACAGATCACAATCATCGCCAAAGGCAGACCAAAGTAATACTGAACGAAACGCATGCCGTCCGTATAAGCCTGACCCGGTGCCGAAAGAAATGTAATGGCACTGGCCTGGGTGGCCATAATTCCTATCAGAACAATGTACCAGGGCATTTTATTATCTGCTTTCAGGTAGGATTCGTTGCTTTTTTGGCCCCGGCCGATCAATACGCCGTACACCACCACTGCAACCAGTGTAACAATGAGAACTGTCCAATCTATATTACTCATGCCCAGAATTTAGTAAACCCATAATAAAATGCGATCTGCAATACTAATGCAATGGCTAATAGTATGTACCAGATATTCCAATTTTTAAGTTTATTGTTCATCAGTTTTTCTGTGCAGATAAAAAGTTAAAAAATAAACGTGCCGCCCCAACATTTCCCGCAGGCAGCTGTCTGAAAAATGCCAACGGGGTATAAATAAAATTACCCTTCCCGTATCGGGCATATAAAGTAGATCCCTGCAAAGGCTCTTCACCTGTATCGTGCATTTCAAAAAGCGGTTCATACGCCGCATCCCATTGAGCGGGGAAATAGGCGCCACGCTCCTGTACCCAGCCTTTAAAATCATCCATAGTAATTTTGTTCGGAAAGTTCAGTAATTTATGATTTGGATTTAAAAATTTGACTGCAGCATTTTCTTCAGTAACCCGCTTATTGGCAATACTGAAATTGTACATTCCCAATTGGTCAACGGTGGTATCCTGATTGGTGTTATACTGCATCACCAGATTACCTCCGGATTTCACATAAGACCATAAAAAAGGCATCCAGCGGCCGAGCTTTTTCTCTGTATTGTTGGCACGAACACCCAATACGATGGCATCATACTGCGACAGCTTGTTTTGACTGGCATTTCCACCGTTTTCATCTAATTTGCCATAAAAATCTTCGTCTTTCAAAACATCTACCTGAATACCGGCAATGCGCAGGAACTCAGGAATGAAATCGCCCGCGCCTTCTATATACCCCACTTTTTTTATCTTCGCCTGAATATCGCCTTTCATTACAGTTACCGTTGCAGGCGAGAAATATTGTAAGGAGGGTAAATGCGGGTACTGAATTAATACTTGCTTTTTATTATAAGTGACTCCATCTGCCACAAAATTGGCATCCAGCTGCAAGCGGGATGAAGGTATTGCAGCAAGCTTAGTTTTTGGAATAACGTAATCTATGGTCGTATCTTTTCCATTGAGCGAGCT
Organism: Chryseobacterium sp. 14P4.3.2; assembly: GCF_057799275.1. Taxonomy (NCBI): domain Bacteria; kingdom Pseudomonadati; phylum Bacteroidota; class Flavobacteriia; order Flavobacteriales; family Weeksellaceae; genus Chryseobacterium; species Chryseobacterium sp. 14P4.3.2. The sequence continues at coordinate 66,227 of NZ_JBYOKO010000014.1, read as the reverse complement.
TATATTGGCACTGCCTAATCGTTCTCCGTTATACATCAGGTTTAGAATACCGTTATTGTACGGTTTGTTAGAATTAGCCTTAACATTTAAACTCAGATGTAAATCTTCATTTTCTTTAACCAAATAAAGGGCTTGTGTAAATTTCAGTTCCAGTGCAGGGACAATACGCAGGGCTTCGACTACATCACCACGCACCGGGTCTAATTTCTTGAAAGATAATGGAAGTTTAACCTGAAAACTTTCAGAACCGATTTTTAAACCAAGTAAGACATTGAGTGGTGATTCTGCCTCTGGCAAGCCGATTAAAGTATCATTGGGAACAGAGAAAGTGGCTGCATCTTTGGGAGATTTTGCCAACCAGTAAGGTTCTGTGAGTGCTGCATCTGCAGGAATCTGAATGTCATGCTGAATGGTAATTAAAGAATCTTTTGATAGTTTTCTATTGAAGCTTTCTGACTGGCTTAACCATTGTACATTGTCTAAAACCACAGGATTGGCAGCTCTTGAAATCAGGTTTAATCTGAAATTGTAATGATCCCCGGCGACCGCTTCAGCCTGATTGGTCACTACCTCGCCCATAAAGCCGGCACAGCTTAAAATAATATTGTCGAGAGACTTGATTTTATCTTTTTTCAGGTCCGCATCTTTTAGAGCCATGACCTTTTTTCGCAAAGCGAGCAAGGCAGGTAAACTGAGGTCAGGATTATTGAAATTGAAAGCGGAAATAATTTTATCTAATGACTGGTCAATATCAGCACTTCCTTGTGAAGTCCAGGTTTTAGTTATCCCATCAAAAAGGTTTGCTTTTGCGGTCTCGCCAAGAACATGGCTAAAATATTCAGTTTTGATCCCGGCTACAGACTGGGTTCCTGCCCCCTGGCTTTTATGCAGACTTCTGCTTAATCCTGCCAGTTCACCATAGCCCATTCCCAATTGCGCATCATATTGCCCAACGGTAACTTTCAGTTGATCTTCAGCGGTCGTATTAACTCCACCAAATCTGAAAGTATTCCACAATACGCGTTTTGGCTGCCATACATTAACGTATTTCAGTTGATCCGGGAAAGCTGTTTTATCGCCTGCCAGCTTAAAGGCTTTTTCCGCCACCACAGCCGAAGCCGCATGTTGTCCGTGGCCTGCCGCAGCAGTAGGAGGAAAACGACAAATGATCACATCAGGACGGAATTTTCGGATGACCCAAACGACATCCGCAGTAATACTGTCTGCATCCCATTGCTTAAAGGTATCGGTTGTATTTTTAGAGAACCCGAAATCAATCGCCCGGGTAAAAAACTGTTGGGCACCGTCTAACTTTCTTGCCTCTAAAAGCTCATGGGTTCTGATTAAACCCAATGCAGCCCCCTGCTCTGTACCTAATAAATTCTGACCACCATCACCTCTGGTTAAAGACAAATACCCCGTTTCTACATTTTGGTCGTTGATTAACCAGGAGAGTAATCCTGTATTTTCATCATCGGGATGAGCCGCAAGGTATAAAACTTTAGGCAGTTGTTTAAGGGTTTTGAGCTCACGGTAGATTTCAGATGATTTGGAAGGCCGAACCTGCTGGGCCGAACAAAAAACCGTATACAATCCAAGGATAAATACAGTGCTTACTTTTTTGAACATTTAAATTTGCTTTGCGAGACAAATATAAGTAAATCGTTTTTCTTTCAACCTTAAAAGAATCAGACTGTGAATTTCACAAAAAAATTGGTTTAAACTTTTTTATGAACCCACTAAAGTCTTAAAAAATCAAGGATTTCTATTATTCTCGCAGATGCCGCAAATTGAAAACCTATACAATGCAAACAGGTTGTTATGTTTTTTTAATTGTATTCCGTGTAAGATAGATATAATTAAACATACAAAATGTGGCTGCCGCGCCAAATGTATGCCATAAAAAGTGTGTTCCGAACCTCAGCCATTCCCATTTGTCAACAATGCGGAAAGTCAATGCGAGCGCAAACGACAATAAAGCAAAACCTACCCATTTGCCAGCTTTCCATTGGGTATAAATCAGATAACTTAGTACCGAAAAAAGCACAAATGAAGCCATGATTGCATAATTTACGTTGATAAAAAGAGAAGCGTTATCTATCGAAATCCAGTTTCTCAAAGCAAACATGAGTATCAGATACACGAGAACCATTACCACCGCATAGTACCATCTGATGCTCTGCGCTAAAAAATAAAATCCGGCAGACAGACACAGCAGCATAATGGGCAGCCAGTCCATCATGATAAATACCGGCCATTGTCTGAATGAATGGTAAACGGTTCCCCCTATGGCACCAATATATAATAAAAGTAAGCAGTAGGTTAAAAAAGGATATTCCTTAAAATTCCCCTTTATTTTAAGGGTCCAAAAAATGGCTATGGCTAAAAATAACAGAGCCGTTATTGCATTTAACGGCTCAGGGAAAAACTGCGCCATATCTGTTTCTTTATATAACATGCCTCCGTCCGGAGGTATTGGGTTTATTGGCATTGTCTATCTTTTATCATATTTACAGGTATGCTTTAGCGTGTAAAATACAAACAAAAGCCATTTTTCTAAACATTAGTAAACTTGTATACTAATACACTTCTAAATATAGAAAAAATCCCAGAAAACTGGGATTTTTTCTATGGTTTAAGTTTGATCAATTCAAAAGTCACCCCATTTGATATTTTTTTCCTCTGCCATATCCCCATTTAACTCAGCTTAATCTCTCAATTTGTATTGCCCATCTTCTTTTCTCCCTTTCTTTGAAGAATAAGGTGCGCGGCATCCAGCATTTTAACCGTATGAATATAAGGCATAACGATATTCCTTTCCGGTAGGTTGTCATAGACGCCCATTGAGAAATAGACGATTCCGGACAGAAAATAATCAAATTCCCTGATGCTGTACTCCCTGAATGCCTTTTTGAAAACCAGCAGAGGATTCCGGTATTCCTTCTCCGAAAGCAAACCAAGAACCAACGGGGAAATCTTTTCCGGTCGGGTATTAACTGTCCATTTCCTTTCCTTGAGCATAATGAGATATCCTGCCCAAATCAATGACCGCATCGACTGGTGAAACTGAAAGATCACCGCAGGATCTTCATGGATCCGGCTATTCCGCTTTACTGCATAATTTATAATGCTGCTAAGCCTTTCCTTGGAAACATCCAGCTCATTGAACTGAAAGAACGTTTCCATCAGCTGTAATCTTGATTGCTTTTTAGGCACTGCCCAATATGGGGACTCGAAGTCTGGTCTGGTCTTTTTCATGCGTTTGTATTTTGTAATAAATTTCTGTTCAACATTCGTGGATGGTATTGGTTTCAGCACAGTTCTTCATGCACCATGAAAGTTCACGCTCCCCATACAGAATGAGCTTTATTGTCATTCTTTTGTGCTCAATAGGATTGTTTTCTGTTACAATATTTTTACTGTTGTAAAAAGGAAGGAAGCCCTGCCAATGCCGGACTTCCCGCCCTACAAGACAAAAAATAAAAACTTATGATAGAATTTGTGCTTTTCAGAAAGCCCTTAGGCCGCAACGGATTGTACACTCCATTGTAACATACATGATACTTGATGTAGTAAAGCGGGCTTAGAAAAGATGATTGTAGAACAGCAGAACAGCATGAAAATAAAAACGGCATGGGACTCTACAATATCCGCTTTTGAGGTACTGGTATACCCTGCACACAGATAAGAGAACCCACGCCTAGGTCGTGAGCTTCCTGCTTATCATCTTGCGTGCATAAAAATTACCAGTTTTCAAAAGCAAGGTTCTAAGCAATAGCTTCTAATATTCTTTGAAGTATCGCAAAGCTACATTTATTGTAGCTTATTTTACAAATGTAATAAAAAAAACAATACAATAACATATATGTGTTGATGAAAAATTTTAGAAAGCCCAAAATTTACTGAATGTATAAATGGGAAATAGAAGAATTAAAATTTCAAATTGGAAAACTTATTCAATTATATAGGTTAAAAAGGGGACTTTCACAGTTTCAGCTTGGAAATGAGCTCAATATTTCAAGTAACCATGTTGGTAGAATTGAAAGAGCTGAAACGAATCCAACCATTGAAAGTCTTATTCTATTTTGTAATTTTCTTGAAATTGATCTATTACATTTATTTACAAAACTCAATGAAAAAGAATTAAAGAAGATTGAAAGTGAAATTGATGATCGGCAAAAAGAATTTAAAAATCAAAATAAGAGAAAATCCTAACGAAAGTTGGGATTTTTTTTGTTTTTACGGAAACCCGTAAGGATATGGTCTAAAGCCTGTTTACCTTTGGTCTTATTAACCAAAAAAATTATTTATTATGAGCGATGATTTAAGTAAAAAAAGACCGCAAGACGCAACTAAAGTAAATGTACATGAGAGTTGGGAACTAGAATATTGGTCAAAAAAATTTGGTGTTACCAAAGAACAATTGAAAAATGCAGTTAAGGCTGTTGGAGTTTCTGCCGCCGCAGTTCAGAAGCATCTTGGGAAATAATGGAAGTTTTCAATAAGAGAATTTTTATTTCTAAAATAAATCCTGACTCTCGTCAGGATTTATTATGATGAAACCCCGCTCTCCGAAGTCTCCTGACTTTGGAGCAAACTTAAAGGAAGTAATCCTCTTACTTACTAGCTCAAAGTCGGGAGACTTTGCAGCGGGAAAAATAGGAGGCTAATCAAACAGCCTATCATATATTAACTCATTCATTAATAAGCAAATGTACCAATGAAGATATTGAACTTAGAAATAAAATAACTCAAAGATTAATTGATTTAAGAGAGTATACCGGATTGAACCAAAGTGATTTTGCCAAGCTTCATGACATTGACAGACAACAAGTAAACAGATGGGAAAGTTTTGAAAGTGAACGAGGAGTTACAATTTACACTATAAAAAGATTCTGTAATCTCCTAAAAATTACATTACAAGATTTTTTTAATGATCCATTATTCAAATAAATCCTAACGAAAATTGGGATCTTATACTATAAAATTCTTATTAATATAACAATGCTTCTCTCACTCTATTTATGTTCTTATTGTTAAATTATAATGGAAAAAATCATCAAATTGATTTTGCTAATCACTATTTCGGATGTAGTAGATTTTTATTACAATAAAAATAATACTACAGAAATATTATTTAACTATTTTTGACGAAAATTTATACAAAACTATTAAAAAAACATTTTTGATTTCTGTTTTGTAGGATAAAGTAGTAGATTATATGCCACTAGAAAATCAACATATACCTGATTCTGAAATACGTAAGATAAAACTTGCCGAACTCATTGAAGAATATAATAGTTTCAAAAATCAAGGAAGACTAGATTTAACTTCCGAAGAAACCATTAGAACTTGGTTAAATAATCTTTTATATATTTTTGATTGGGATGTTAGAGATACTTCTCAAATTCTTCAAGAGAAAGTATTATCAAAAACAGAAAAAGAAAAATTAAAAGAGATTGGTTCTCAAAACACAAGACCAGATTACACATTCAAAATAGCAAAACAAAAGTTAACTTTTCTTGATGCAAAAGATATTAATATAAGTATTTTAACTAATAAAGATGCTGCATTTCAGATTAAATCTTATGGATGGTCAATTTTAGCACCTTGTGCTTTTATTTCCAATTTTGAGGAATTTGCAATCTATGATTGTACATATATGCCAGAACAAGGTCAAGACCCAATAATTGGTAGGCTATATTTTACAATTGATACCTATATAGAAAATTTCGAAATTCTTGAAATGCATTTACTTAAGGAGAATATCTATAAAGGAAAGCTTAATGAGATTTATTCAGCGACCTTAAGAGATAATCGTTATATTGAAAAAATATCTCCTGACTTAAAGTTCGCACAACAATTATCTAGTTTTAGATTATCACTGGCTTCAAATATATTAAATAAGAACATAGCTCATATTGGAGATAATTCGGAAAATCTTAGCTACATCGTTCAGGTGATTATTAATCGAATTTTATTTATCAGAGTATGCGAAGCAAGAAAGATTGAAGAAGATGGACTCCTACTTTCATATAAGGAACAGGGATTTTGGGATATTTTTAAAGACTCTTCATATCTTGAATTTTACACACGTTACGATGGCCCTTTATTCGACAGAATAAATTCCATACACGAAATCTTGATAGATAATGAAGTGTTTGATGAATTGCTACAACATTTGTATTATCCATCACCCTATCGTTTCGATGTCATCCCAACAAAACTTTTAAGTGATATTTACGAAATATTTTTATCAAAAAAGTTACATATTGATAACGGCGAGGTTAAAGATGAAATAAAAAGCGAATATCTGAAAACCAGAGGCGCAATAAGCACTCCTCAATATATTGTTCAAGAAATTATTAAAAGAACTATCCCTTCAAATAAACTTTTAGATAATGGCATACAAAATTTTCTTTCTACAAAAGTTTTAGATATTGCTTGCGGTAGTGGAGTTTTTGCTATCGAAGCATATGATTATTTAGAAGATATATTTAAACAATTATATATTTCAACACAACATCCGGATTTTGAAAAATATTTTATAAATCAGGACGAATCTGTTATTATTAATTTAATGGGTAAAAAAGCAATTCTAGATAATTGTATTTTTGGTGTTGATATTGACGCAGAAGCTGTTGAAGTAGCAAAAATGTCATTATCACTTAAAATTGTTGATTCATCTGATCATGCAGAAGTATATAATGAAATAGGATTATTCGGAGATAGAATATTAAATGGTGTAGGAAATAATATTAAATGTGGAAACTCCCTCGTTGAATCAGATATTTTAGAAATTTTCCCACGTATATCAGAATATCCAGAAGAGCTTATAAAAACTAACTTATTTGATTGGAACAGTAGTTCTGGTTTTCAGGAAGTTTTTCAAGCCAAAGAAGGCTTTGACTATATAATTGGTAATCCTCCCTATGTAGAAGTAAAACACTATAATGTAGATTTGCCTTTTATGCATTCGTACATTAAGCGTAAATATCCTTCCGCAAAGAATGGTAAAGTTGATCTTGCTATTCCTTTTATAGAAAAGTCAATCAAATTACTTAATCCACAAGGAAGATTGGGATTCATTGTTCAAAAACGATTCTTTAAAACAGATTATGGTAAAAAGATTAGAGAATTCATAACAAATTCTAAATTATTATCATCAATAGTAGATTTTGAAACAACATCTATTTTCAAGGATAGAATTACATATGTTTCTATTCTATTATTAGACAATGCTGCACCGGAAAATTTTAGCTTTAAATTATTTCAGGAAGCTGTAGAAAATCTCCCAAGTGCTTTAAGAGATTCTGAAACGCCTGATGTAGCTCCTGATAATTATATCTTTTTACCAGCTAATGCTGTTTCTGAAACACCTTGGAGCTTTGCTGATCCTGAACTTATTTCAATTAAGACAAGACTAGCTGAAAACGTGGGAACATTAGGAGATTATGCAACTGTGAGAGTTGGTATTCAAGCCTTATGGAATGAAGCTTATCATATAAGACCCATTTCAATTGAAAATGGTATTATCACTTGTAGAAGCCATTTAGAAAATAATTTTCCAATTGAATTAGATGCCTGTTGTGCATTATTACCAAATGAAAGCTTCTACCCTTATCGTGATGATAGGCCTGAAACATTTTGTATATTTCCGTATCGTGTAATAGATGGGGTTTCTTACGAAATTCTTTTCAATGAATTTTATGAACGATTTCCTTTAGCTGGAGCTTATCTCAGAAGAATAGAGGCAACCATAAAAAATAACGTAGAAACTTTTGAAGGAGAAAAATGGCATTTATATACTCGAGCAAATAACATCGCAAGGAACTTTCCAAAAGTTTATATCCCAATGACTGCACTTGATACTTATGCAGCTATTACTTTCTCTGATAGACACTATTGCGACAATGCCAATGTTAATTATATAGAATTGCCTGAAATTAATGAAGTTAATCTCTACGCACTTTCTGCAATAATTAATTCTAAAGTATATTCCGTTTTAGCTCGTTCTATTGCTAACCCACAATCAAATGGATATTTTAAATTTAATAAGCAGTTTTTAGAACCTGTACCTTTTCCGGGGGGAAATTTTAGCGAAAATACAAGATTAAAAACGGAGTTGTTCAATATATCAAGAAGAATTCAGGAATTACAAGGACAGTATAAAAGTTCTTCTCCAAATCAAAAAAGAGGTTTTGCAGTTCTACTTAATCTACAATGGGAACAGTTAGATATGATTTGTTATGAATTATATGGACTAAATGCAGAGGAACAAGCATTTTTCAATGCAAAAGGAAGAAATATTGACAGGATTGAACTGCTAAACAATAACTAATAAAATGACTAAAGATTTAAAAAATATTATTAATAAATTCAGTGACAACGCAAATACATTAAATAAAATTCTTGTATCTATTTTTATAAAATCTAATGAATTAAATATTCAAAAAAATGATCTGATTAAATCATTAATAATTCAACCTGACTCAGAACTATATATCTACTTAGAGTTTTCAAAAACCACTTTCTCTTTTGATGAGTTAATTGAAGCTTTTGAATTAGCAATTCCAAAGGAAGATAAGACTGTAAATGGAGCAGTTTATACACCAAATTTTATTAAATCTTTTATTGTTGAAAATGGTATTTCTAAATTAACACTTCCATTATCAAGTATTAAAACAGCCGATATTTCGTGTGGCTGCGGGGCCTTTCTATTTACAATAGCAAACAAGCTAAAAAACGAAACTAATAAATCTTTTTTTGATATCTTCAAGGATAATATCTGGGGGCTGGATATATGCCAAAATAGCATAAAGCGAACTGAGATACTCCTTTCTTTGCAAGCAATAATGGCTAAAGAGGATATACAAAAATTTGAATTTAATCTATTTTGTGATAATGCTCTTTCATTTGACTGGAAATCTAATTGTCCAATTATAAAGAAAAATGGAGGATTTGATCTAATTGTAGGTAATCCACCTTATGTTCGGGCTAAAAATATTGATGATATTAGCAAAAAAATATTACCAAATTGGAATGTAACAAAATCAGGTAATCCAGATTTATATATCCCATTTTTTGAAATAGGATTAGAAAATCTAAAAACAAATGGCGTTCTTGGTTATATTACAGTCAATTCGTTTTTCAAAAGTGTAAATGCTAGACAACTAAGGAAATATTTTCAAGAAAAACAATATAATATAAACATTATAGATTTTGGAGATGAAAAAATATTTGAAAATATATCTGCATATACATGCATTTGTTTTGTTGTGAAATCTAATACAGAATATTTATTATATAAGAAAGAAACGGGGCAAACATTAATAGAGAACGGGCAAAAACATTTTAATAAAATTAGATTAAGTGATCTCGATTCTCATAGAGGTTGGCTTTTGAATAATAGCCATATCATTGAAAACATAAAAAAAATAGAAGCAGCAGGGAAAAGTTTAGGTGAACAATATAAAATTAAAAACGGTATAGCTACCCTTAGCAATAACATATATATTTTCAAGCCAGTAGATGAAAATGATGATTTCTACTTTTTAGAAAGAAAAAATAAAATCTATAAGATTGAAAAAAGTATTTGCAGAGATATAATAAAACCAAACATACTTAAAGATGAAAATCAAATAGAAAATGCAAAAGAAAAAGTTATTTATCCATATACCAATGGAATTACACCTCTTGAATTGATGTCTGAAGATGACTTAATTACAAATTTCCCTAATGCATATAAATATTTATATGCCCATAAAAAAGAATTAAAAGAAAGAGATAAAGGTAATGGAGAATATGCAGCTTGGTATGCATTTGGTAGGACTCAAGCTCTTACAGATAAAGGATATAAGCTTTTATTTCCGTATATGGCAAAAGAGCCTCGGTTCATGTTCACAGATCAAAAAGATATGCTAATATATTGTGGATATGCAATTTTTAATGAATCGGTAGAAGAACTTAAAATTCTTAAAAGAATTTTAGAGTCTGATGTTTTCCATTATTACATGCAAAATACAAGTAAACCTTATTCCTCTGGTTATATATCATATGCAAAAAATTATGTGAAAGATTTTGGAATATGTGAATTAAATGAAAAAGATAAATACTTTCTCTTAAATGAAGAAAAAAAAGAAGAAATTAACAGATTTTTGATCGAAAAATATAGCATATTAATCTAAACAAAAAACATAAATAAAATTGTATTACTCCGAAATTTTCTGACTTTGGAGCAAGCCTAAAGGAAATAATCTTATTTACCAGCTCAAAGTGAGGAGACTTTCCACAGCAGAAGGTAATAGATCTAATTTATTTTTGACCCCGCTCTCCGAAGTCTCCTGACTTTGGAGCAAAATCAAAGAGAATGATCCTATTTACCTCGGCTCTTCGAAGCCTTCAGACTTTAGACTTTAGACTTTAGAGATATTACTTAAAGCAAAAAATAAAAAAAACAATATTTGAAAAAACGCAACACTTTCATAATCATAGTCAAAAGAATTAAGATTTTCGATTTCTAATAATGAACTCCAGATTTTTAATTAGAAAATAAAGAAAAATGCCTATCCCAATACAATAGATGACAGCATAATGAATAGTATATAATATATTAGCCATTGGCGTTAATGGAGACATATTTCCTGTAAATATTGAAGATATACTATATGGAAGTAGTGTTGCATAAGTCCAAAAATTATTTTTATCTAATTCTGCTTTTTTAACTTTATAATAATGCAATTCATTTTTAAGGTATTTAATATTTTGATTTATTATACTTCCAAATTTCACAGAATCTAATTCAGCCTGAGTTCCACCTTTATACAATTCCTTTTTTAAAATACCTTTTCTATCAAAAATATAGATAGTTGCTGTAAAGTCAAAATTTTTACTTGGCAAATTAATCTTGTAATCTGTAAATATTATATTACTTTCAGTAAAATTTAATTGTTTCAATTGTTTTAATTGCCTGTTTAGGATAGTATAATTTGAAATTTTAATATTTTCGAGAGATTTAATCTCATAAGGAATATTCTTCGAATCATCAATCCACTCATTAAGGACCACTCGTTTTCGACTATCATGAATAGCTGTTTTAAATTCAAAACTAGCTGGATTACTTTTGAGCATTAAAGTATATAGAAAAGGAAAGACTACTAAATGTAGAGTTAATATGATTGAAAGACATGAAATTGCATATTTAGATTTCTGATACCTTTTATATTTGGAAATCCTGTAGAGATAGACGCAGAATGATAAAATAATTAAAATTAAGAATGTTGTTGAGAAGAATTCACCAATACCAAATGAGATATTAATTAACGTTAGTATCATATTAAGTTATTTATATATAAAAATAAGAAGATTATAATACATCAATTGTGGTTTTCCGTAATGTAGGAAGTTTGACTTACCTTAAATTTAGTATGTTAAATAAATTTTATTATGGAAACAATTAAAGCAATTAAGCCAGGGCCAAAACCTGACAAGCCTGATGGAACTCCAGACAGAAGACGAAGAGTAACACCCGAAACAAAACCAAAGCATCCGGATCTAAAACCTCACAAACACAAACCCGGAGATTCGAAATAATCTTTGGATTATTACAAATGACTTTAAAAGTCTCAGCACTGCTGAGATTTTTTGATTACAAAGAACCATAAGTTTAGCAATAATTTTATGTAGCTATGCGAAAAATACTGAAATTAAGTAACAAAAAGTCAAAAATTACCCAATACATTTATGACGTTTAAAGAAATTGAAAAAGCTCTGCAACAAAATGAAAAGCTTTATGATGACAAGGCCATTAGTATAAATGAGTATATTGAAAAACAATTTGAACTATTAAAGGAATTAGATGAACATATATATAGGTTAGAAAATATTCATCTAGAGTTTTTTAAAAATATAAAGAATTGGTTTAGAAAAAAAATCAACAAAATAGAATAACCTACCCTCCATAAAGTAAAACAAAAAAATCCCAACGAATGTTGGGCTTTTTTTAAGCAAAACAACCTACAACTATCTATTAGTGTATTATTTACATTGTTTTTTCACCAGCTTCACTCTATGGTTTTGTACCTTCACTTCTTCAGAACCATTATCTGTAATCGGATTTTTGCTGCCAAAGACCTCTACTAAAAGTCTTGCTGTATCTATCCCTGAAGTTCAATACGGACGTAGCGCGGTCTTTTGACGGTTGGATATTATGAGTATTGTTTTCGCTATTAACTGTATATCCGTTAGTAAATACCTGTAAAACGTACAATCAGCTGTGGCAATTTTATGCCTTCATATGTTTTAATATCCAGTTTAAACATTCTTTAGAATCCATGATACTCCAGGAATGAGGATGTCTTGTACCGTCCGGACGAATTCCACGATCATTGGTGATGACAAGATCAGCGTTTTTGTGGCCTTTTAGTCGTAATAGATTAATCATAGCAGTAATATCTGCCACATTAAGGTCGTAAATATCCCTTCCTCTGTTTTCCATCTGCCATATAATCCCTGGTTCTGTATAAATCAGAACAGGGATATTCAGAAGATATTTTGCATTGCCACCATCTTTTTCACGATAAGAAAACATGGATTCTCTTACGTAATTGGCTCTGTTTTTATCCGGTGTACCCATAGCATCAACCATTTCAGCAGTTAAATATTTAGCTTCGTTAGTTCCAATATCAGAATAGTCTCTTTCTATCTCTCTCTGCAACCTGTAGTACATATTCTCGTAATCTAACGGTGCATCAAGAGCGAATACAGAATTGGGTATAAAATAGGTGTTTTTGTCCCTGATTGCCCTTTCAGCATAGGTAACAGCCAGCATTCCTCCGCCGGAAAGTCCTCCCATTGATATTTTATCTTTGGAAATTTTATGCTTTTCCACTGTATCTTTTACCATTCTGTCTATAAACTTCTGCTCTATATGAAATCCAAAATCCCCATCTTCCCAGGTTGGGAGTAATACGATAAGATTCTTTTCCAACGCCAGATCATCCAGCTTAATCTGATTCATTACTTTTTCGCCATTTTCACCTCCACCCGGTAAAATAACAAGTATTCCTTCAGGTTTATCCTTCGGAAGTAATTTCAAATAATGGTTCTGAGTATCTTTAAAAGTGATTTTTTCAGGAGTCTGTCCAAAAAGGTTAGTACAAAATAGGCCCAGGAGAAGGCTAAAGTATCTGATGTTCATCATTAAATAAATAGGTTATTAGGGGTTATAACGCTGATTCTCAAAAAATATTTGATTCATAAAAAGAAAACACTTGCTCTCCTAAATCCCCCGCTCTCCGAAGTCTTCTGACTTTGGAGCAAACTTCAAGGAAATAATCCTCTTACTTACTAGATCAAAGTCGGGAGACTTTGCCAGCGGGACTATTATCTGTAATCGGGTTTTTGCTGCCGAAGCCTACAGCTGAAAGTGTTGGTTTATCTGAAAGCTACAAGCTATAGTAAATGAAAGCTAATAAGCAAATCCAAGTCTGTTTTTAACATGCTTACTTTCTTCATCTCTTAATTTCTGATTGGTCATAATTTCATGTTCTTTATCCTTTTGGATAACCTTAAACCAATTTATCGCGGGAATCAGTCCGTTGGAATGTAATTCAAGTCTGATGATGAACTCATCTGTCGGCTTTCGATGATTATTAATATATTGGCTAAGCACAGCTGGCTTAACATCTACCTCAACAGCAAAGTCCTTATCTTTTTTGTCTTGTCTGCTAACATACTCATTTAAAAAAAATCCAAAATTAAAAGCTTCCAAATATTGACTGCTATCTATATAGTCTTCCAATTGAAACTTTAGCTGTAACAATCTTGAATACATTTTTTGCCTGTGAGTGCGATTGTCAAATTGGTTCCGTCGAGCTACCCAAAAGTCCTCCTCATCTTTTTTCTCTTTTGCATTCAAAACTTGATCTGCAGGAAAGACAAAAGCATCCGCAAGTTCTTCACCTGTAAACTTTGAAAAATCTGTTTCCTTACTTTCCTTTCTATTTGTCTTCATAATATTCCTGAATTAATTTTAATGAATTTTCTCCTTCAGTTATCAAATATAGTTTGGTTGACTGTAGTCCATATTGTTGTATATAATGTTTTTCAAGCTTTGTTTTTGGCTTTAAGCATACATACCCTCCAAATCCTTTTTTAAATGCTTCTCTGCATACAAATGCAATAAGACAGCCCGCAATCCTGCTATAATTCTGCGATTTGCCAACATTTTCTTTGGAGACCGCCAGAAGTCTGATTTCCAAAGCATAATCCTGTGGCCGCTCCTCTATTGATAGTAGCCCTATTGGTTCTTCTTTATCTTCTACTGCTAATTTATAAACATGAAAGTTTTTTTCTTTGTTCCAATTAAAATCAAATCGCTTGGTTTTATTAATTTGCGAAATTTCAACAGCAGCAATTTTAGTTATTGTTGCAGCCTGTTTCTCACCCGTAATTTTATTTAATACGTACATTGCTTAACAAATATACAAAAATAAAGTTTACATTATATGTAAACTTTATCACAAGTTACTTCTTTTTCAGGTAGCTTGCTCGACTTCAGCGAAGATATATTACCAGCTATTCTAAGTCTCCAATCTTTGAAGCAAGTTTAAAGGAAATGCTCTTATTTTACTAGCTTAAAGTCGGGAGACTTTCCACAGCAGAAAATAATAGATCTCATTTATTTTTAACTGCTGACACACTGCTGTCACGGTGCTGCTGTAAGTTTGCATCATTAATTAATCTTTAAAAGAATAACAATGACAAACGAAATTAACTCAGTATTGAAGCCAACCCATTTTCCCAACCCTACTCTTATTTCAGTGAATGGTGTAGAACTGGAAGTTTTTGAAGCAGGTAAAGAGAATGCTGGAAAACCTATTGTACTCTGCCACGGCTTTCCGGAACATGCTTTTTCCTGGCGTCATCAGGTGCAGGCATTGGTTGCAAATGGGTATCACGTGATCATTCCCAATCAGAGAGGGTATGGCAACTCATCCCGTCCGACCGAAGTCACTGAATATGATATTGTACACCTGACAGGCGATCTGGTCGCACTACTGGATTACTTTGGATATGAAGATGCCACTTTTGTTGGTCACGATTGGGGAGCCAATGTTGTTTGGAACCTTGCATTATTGCATCCTAAGCGGGTAAATAGAATAATAAATCTGGCCTTGCCTTATCAGGAGCGCGGAGAACAGCCATGGATTGAGTTGATGGAAGCTATATTTGGAGGAGATTTCTATTTTGTTCACTTCAATCGACAGCCAGGAGTAGCAGATGCCATCATGAATGAAAATACCTCTCAGTTCCTCCGTAACCTATTCCGCAAAAATGTACCTCCAACACCACCAGAGCCCGGAATGATGATGATCAATCTTGCAAGAGCAGAAAGTCCACTGGGAGAACCCTTAATGGAAGACAACGAATTGTCTGTATTTGTTTCTGCTTTCGAAGCATCAGGGTTTACAGGAAGTATAAACTGGTACAGAAACCTTGATAGAAACTGGCACTTAATGGCGGACGTACCCCCAATCATTCATCAGCCGACTCTTATGATATATGGTGAACAGGACATGATTCCCAAATCTGAAAACCTAAAAAATATTGTTCCTAATCTGGATATTGTGAGTCTGGATTGCGGCCATTGGATTCAACAGGAAAAGCCTGAAGAAACTACCCAATCCATTTTAAAATGGTTAGAACAACAGAACGCTTAATAAGCAAGTAAAAAGATATTGTCCTCAAAGCCGGACAGATTGGAAACAATGGTTGGGAAAAACCACCAGGCCAAACAATCTGTTTGGCTTTATTACACCAACAAGTCTAGCCTTCCATCAATAAGTTGGAGTAAAACCGTTGATGAACCACTTTGCTTCAGTTGGATTGACAATTATTCGTGTATAAAGCGAGATTGCTTTTATATAGATTTTTGAAATTTTATTTCTTTTTAGAAGTTGTGCGTTCGCTTTTTTATTTATTCCACCGCTCTCCGAAGTCTCCCAACTTTGGAGATTTTATTTCAAACCAATAATTAAAACTCATTTCACCTTCTCACAAGAACCATACAATTCCTTAAAAACGTCACTACAAAGGCTGTAGGCCGTTCCAAAGACCCTCTAGGTACTTCCCTAACCCCCTCGAGGGTCTTCCCAAGGGGCTATACCCCCTTAAGGAACGGCCTATACCCCCTTACCTAAGGGGCCAGAACCACTTGTATAACGGGCTCGAGACACTTACCCAACGGGCTTCAGGCTGTTCTGCAAGGGGGATCACCCCTTACCATAGTCCCTGGAGGGGGTTATGAAACGGGGTGCAGGGAGATACTATACAATATGTACACATTATACACAATTGCGTACATATTGCATATGATGTGCAATTATGGATTTCCATACTACAGTACCCCTGCTCTCTGAAGCCTCCTGACTTTGGAGCAAGTGTAAAAGTAATATTTACTAGCACAAAGTCGGGAGACTTTGCATCTAAATGTGATATTGAAGAAAACACCGTTAGGAAAATTAAAAATATTGCCTTAGGAACAGTAAAGACCGAATACAATATGTCTATAAAAACACTAGCAAAAATTTGTTGAAAGAAAGAAATTACTTTAGAAGAGTTTTTTAGAAAAATAAAAAAATAAAATCCCAATAATTATTGGGATTTTAGTCCTAGTTTAAATATTTTAAAATGTCTTTCTTTTCTAAGGTAAATTTTTTATGAGATTCATTTTCTATTGTAATAGATGTGTTTTGTTCGAGAAGTTCCTTTATTTTACAGAAATCTTCTGGATTCATTTTAGAAACATCAGTATTGTTTATTTTCACGATTTTATCCGTCAATTTTAAATCAGATAATTGAGGTATTTCAAGCTTGTTTACAATGATGAGACTATTGTCAATAGGAGCGAATGCTACTCCGAAGCTTTGGTATTCAGGGGTTTTCTCGGTTTTTGCAAGAATAATTTTTTTGTTAATAAAATCAAGATCAACTAAATAATTCTCTATAAACCTTGTACCAATCAGATTAGGAGAATCTGAGCTGCTATCTATAATCTGATTACCAAGTTTTGTGTTATTGAACTCAACTTCCATCAGGTCAACTTGTCTTTGTCCTTTGACAATACTGTTTAAAGATTGAGACAAAAGTCCTTCAAAAGTTAAAAAATTTTTATCTTTTATTTTGTCATAAGATTTCTGATTAACTGTAAAGCCCATTCCTGAGCCAGTATCAAATATAAACTCAATATTTTGATTTCTTATTTTAGCATTGATTTTTGGAACACTTGTAAAATTTTCTTCTAAAAAAGGAATTGCTGCAATAATATTTGATTGCTCTTGAGATTTTTCAAAAACATTAATAGTTTTTGATTTAAAATCAATTCTCCACAATTTTTGTTTCATCATATTAGCTCCAAATATTCCACTAATTTTCTTACATGCGCGACCACTCATCCAGCTAATATCTGCAAATGAAAAATTTAAATTTTTTATATTTAAATCTGATATTTGTAGTTTATCCGTTGAAAAAACCTCCATCTTCGACTTTGCATTGTTGGCGTCTACTGCTTCAAAAATAGTCTTGCTTTTCTTTTCATTTAATTGATCTTTTAATTCAGATGAAATAATAGTAAAAGCTCCGGAATCAAAAATGAAATTATGAGGAGTATTTTTAATATTTACACTAACGACAATTTTTCCATCAATCAGTTCGAAAGGTATTGTAGTTGCGTTAAAAAAGAAAGGAAATAATATTAATGCAAATAAAAATAAATGTTTTTGAAGATTTCTCATTTTATATTGATCTTTGATGTCAAACAAATATAGAAATAAAAAATAAAGACTGCCAAGAAGGCAGCCTCTTATTAAATTACCAAGTCCACTTGATTCCTACAGAACCTGTTACAGTTGTAGCACCAGTTTGTGGGTTCGTTGTTGTACTTACATTCGTTGAAACTTCTTTTTTCTTTTTTCCTCTTGCAGCAAAAGCTGAAGGAGGCGTTGTATCCTGCATTTCAACAGGAATCTGTCCTAAGAATCCGATTGCCAAACTGAATCCTGTTACTCTGATGTCAACAAGTTCAAGTTCTTTTAAATAAGCTTGTTGCTCTTCAGACATTTCGAAGTTTTCAGAAATAAATTCAACCGGATTGCTAGAAACATATTCCGCAACTTTTAATCTTTCGTCGATTGATAATGCGTTCAACTCTTTTTGTTTTGACTGCACTCCTTCCGGAGTAAATGGAAATTTTTTCATAATGATTTGGTTTGGTTAATTTGGTTATTAATTAGGTTAACATTGGAAGAGCTCTTATCCTTTTTCTTACTGATACAAAGATAGTTTTGCATGGCGACAGAACTCGTCGTGTTAAAATTTAATTGATGTTTTTTGATGTTTTTTTAGGAAAAAAATAAGGCTGTCTCGAGGACAGCCTTATTGTATTAAGTTGTCATGCGATTACCAAGTCCACTTGATTCCTACAGAACCTGTTACAGTTGTAGCACCAGTTTGTGGGTTCGTTGTTGTACTTACATTCGTTGAAACTTCTTTTTTCTTTTTTCCTCTTGCGGCAAAAGCTGAAGGAGGCGTTGTATCCTGCATTTCAACAGGAATCTGTCCTAAGAATCCGATTGCCAAACTGAATCCTGTTACTCTGATGTCAACAAGTTCAAGTTCTTTTAAATAAGCTTGTTGCTCTTCAGACATTTCGAAGTTTTCAGAAATAAATTCAACCGGGTTGCTAGAAACATATTCCGCAACTTTTAATCTTTCGTCGATTGATAATGCGTTCAACTCTTTTTGTTTTGACTGCACTCCTTCCGGAGTAAATGGAAATTTTTTCATAATGATTTGGTTTGGTTAATTTGGTTATTAATTAGGTTAACATTGGAAGAGCTCTTATCCTTTTTCTTACTGATACAAAGATAGTTTTGCATGGCGACAGAACTCGTCGTGCTAAAATTTAATTGATGTTTTTTGATGTTTTTTAGGAAAAAAATAAGGCTGTCTCGAGGACAGCCCGCTCTCCGAAGTCTCCTGACTTTGGAGCAAACTTAAAGGAAATAATCCTCTCACTACTAGCTCAAAGTCGGGAGACTTTGCCACAGCGGGAATGCTTTTATCATTAATGAATTGTCAATTCTATAGGATTATATTGTTTTGCTCTTTCTGCAGATTTTTTTCTCAACATATTCAAGGTTTCTTTATCCTCAATATAGTCATTGAATTGGTTTTGATCAGCAATTTCTTTCCGTTGATAATCAAAAATTTTAGTTTTTTCAACAAATTTTGCACCTTCTGTATTCATATTTGCTGATTTGCATAGATACTTTCTTTTTCCAAACTTATATAATGTATAATGATAGTCATTATTATCATCATATACTTCTAAAATGAGTCCAGGTAACTTGTTGAATTTATATGGACCAAATGGAAAAGGAATATCCTTAGCAAACCAAGCTATCCAAGTTCTACCATATTTCTTTGTAGTAGCTTTTTGAGTTTTATACTTTCCGATTGTTTTGTATTCATTTACTAATTTCCAATTTATATCATTGGTTTCTTCGTATTTAAAATTTTTATTTGCAATGGGAGCAGTAACATATATTTTTCCATCCGTCGTGCCAATATTTTCACGAAAGAAAGTAAAGTATTTACCATTACTGCTATTATTATCGTCCAGCTTTTTTTCATATCTTAAAGAATCTCCTATATATTTGTTCATATTTTTAAAGTAGGATTCTTTTTCATTTATTAACAATGCAAATGCTGCTTCTTCAATTTTTGCATTCGGAATATTTAGTAATTTATACTGTAATTTATAATCAGCCTCATAAATAACATTAAAGCTTGTTTGTGAAAATAGTTTAACAGATAACAGGATGAAGACTATTGCAAGTTTATTCATAGAAGTTTTTTAAACACGCTTTAATTAAGCTTTAAAACAAATTTAAAAGCCCCAATATTTATAAAATGATCTTTTATTGATTTCAAAAGTAATATCTCTTTAAGCTTATACTTTTCAGTCTGTATCAAATTTAATTAGTTCTTATTTTTGATTATGTCGCCAATGAATAAATTTTTGTGTTGATTGTGGATCGCTTTTAAACCAAAGATCCATATCTTTTAAAAGTTCCGCATTTTCTTTAGACATGATCACATTATTTTTTAAAAGCTGTTCTTTATATTCTTTTTGGGTAAGGGCTTTGGTTTCAGAAGCTTTGGAATAGACAAAAAATAAAACTCCAAAACTAATAATTAACATTGCAAAAGAAGATAGCCAAATATAAAGGCTTAGTTTCGGCACTTTTAAATGCGAATTAAGACGTTCTATGTTTTCTTCTGTTCTTTCCTTGTAAAAAGAATTTAGATAGCTTAAATCAGGCTCTATTTGCATGGTTTTGAGTTCTACAATCTTATATTCAAGTTGTGTTATAGCTTGTTCAATCTCATTCGCTATTCTTTCTTCTTTAAGAACATTTGAATTGATTTTTTCTGCATTAGAGGATATAATTTCTATTATTTCCTGATTAGTATATTCCCCCATTTAAATTTATTTATATTCCAAATTTATAATTTATTCTCTTACATAGTTGCAGTAAAAATTATATTTTACACATGTTACGGAAAACCGTATTTTTCTTAATGCAATTTTTTTTATCTATGCAAAAGCAAGTATCAGAGCTATTTAACATAAAAAAATAATTCTCACTTGATTTGATTTATTTTTAATATTTTTGAGATACATTTTTAAATTAATAACTAATCATTAAAAAAACGATTATAAAAAAACAATTTTATTAGGCGCTTTATTAATCGCTGGTGTAGTAAGTGCATTTCCTTTTAGAACCTCATGCGGAAAATTACTTCAAGTTAGCCAAACTATCGCTGATCACATGTCACAAAATCAATTAGCGGGTTATCTTACAGACTTAAACGGTGAAACATGCCCTCAACATGCAGGTTCAACTGTCGTAACAGTGATTTACAGCCACTAATAATTAAAAAAATTACTAATAAGACCGTCATAAGTGTGGCGGTCTTTTTTTAATAATGAGCAAAAATGAAAAAGATTATACTATTACTAAATTTGTTAGTCGTAACCTTATTTTATTGTCAGAAAAAATTTGATGTAGTTTTTGAAGCCGATTATAAATTAAACTACAAACTTAATAAAGCCAGTAATTATAAAAAAACTACAACATTTGCACTTTTGATAAATCAGGATGCCTCTTTTTTTAAAAACATGAATAAGTATATAGCAGATTCTTTAGAAGTGGAAAAAGTAGACGTACCTTTAAATGAATCAATGAAGTATGTTACAGATTTTCGAGAAACAATTGGTACTACGTCTGCAAAATTATATGTTACAACAGAGATAAACTATATTGATTATTCATACGAAGAACCTAATAATATAAACTGGAAAATAAAAAATGAATTTAAAACTATATTAGGTTTTAAATGTCAAAAAGCTGAAACAACGAAATACGGACGAACCTGGACGGCTTGGTTTACAACAGATATACCATTTCAATATGGACCATATAAATTTAATGGTCTTCCTGGTTTAATTACTGAATTATATGACAGTAAAGACGATTATCATTACACCATATATTCCTTTAGAAAAAGAAAATATACTTGTAAATCGGCTAATATTGCTACTAATGCAAAGAAAACAACAAAAGAAAAAATTTGGGAACTTTTAAAAAATATGATTGCTGGCAGAATGCAAGTTCATGAAGAGTTTATAGAGAATAAAGATGATTTAGAAATGATCAGGCAGAATGCAATAGAAGCTGAAAAAAATTTAAATCCAATCGAATTAAGTATATACTAAAAACATCTTTTAAAGATGTTTTTTTTATTTAAAGAATATTGTTAAATTTTATTTTAAATACTAATTTTAAGGCTAATTCTAAAACATTGAAAAATAAACTATCAACAGCCTTATTGGCTCTATTTTTTGGTTGCATTGGTGCACATAGATTTTATTTAAATCAAGATAGGAAAGGATATAAATATCTATATCTTTCAATATCAATTAGGTAAACTTCCCTGTTTTTGCGGCACTAACTTACAAATAAAATGCGAATGGAATCCTTTAGCTCCAAGGATTTTTTGATTAAAAAGATAATGTACTAATGACGTGTTTTTCTGGCGCAAAGTTTTAGCTTCATTATGCATTTTCAGAGAGCAAAGGCTGAAATCAACTTCGTTGATTCGTCGAAGCGTACGGGTAAGCATACCGCTTCACCAGCGACGAAGCTGCATCCCTTTGCCCACTTACAATAAAGCGGGATTATTCATCAACTTTGTGCTAATTTTTTAATTTATAAAAAATTTCAGACACGATCTATTAGGTTTCCCCTAGCTCTCTAAAGTATCTGACTTTGGAGCAAGTTTAAAGGACATGATCTTTTTACTAACTCAATGTTCGGAGACTTTGCCAACAGAATTCGCAGATCTACAAATACAAGTATTCTATAGCATAGATATAATGGTATTCCCCAAATAAACAGAATGAAAATCGGAAAACAGATTCTTCACAACTTTCCTTATGATCAATTCAAATAAGATCTACAGGTTTCGCTTTTAACAGTAGGCTTTTGCATTCGGTGGTCTGGAAAAGCTCGAGCCCTTCCTGCCACCATTTCGTCATCTCCTCTTTATCAAATATAAATGAATGGGTGGTGAGTATCCTGTTGATAAAAAAGAAATTGATGTGTACATTGGTGGTTGCCGCTTCCAACTGTGAAATAATAAGATCATCACTGGCAATCTGGTTCAGCATAAAATCTGTGGTACGGGCGAAAACATCTAATACATTCTGAAGAGGTGGATTATTGTATGACGTTTTTTCCAGTCTCAATACAATGGTATCTATGGATGATGCTCCCTTTTCCAGGGCGTGCTGTAAAGGAATAAGATTGCCAAAGCCTCCATCTGCATATTCATTTCCGTTTTTTTGGCATAAGCTCATCAAAGGAACCATATTGGATGAAGCCCAGATCCAATCGCAGAAATCCTCATAGCTATGGTCATTAGAAGATTTGTATTCTATTTGCTGCGTTGTAAGGTTGGCCACTGTAACCACAATTTCTTTTTTCAGTTCTTTTATTTTTTCAAAATCATGCTCTGTAAAGCTATTGCGGATAAGGTTTCTGAGGTTGGTACTATCTCCTAATGTCTTTTGCTTTTTTATAAACTGCTTTATAATCCCCAGATGGTTGATCCCTATTTTTACTTTACCATTCTTATTCGTTATTTTAAATGGGCAAACCGTAAAAATATCCGACTGCTCGATGGTGGTATAAAGCTTTTTAATTCTTTGGATATCTCCAAGAGCAAGAAAAGGAATCAGAAGGCTTCCGGTTGAAGTCCCTACAAAAAGTTCATAGTCGTTTTTATGATTTTCTATAAGATGTTCAGCTACGCCTCCTGCAAAAGCACCTTTGCTTCCTCCTCCTGAAATGACCAATGCTTTCATAATCGATTTAAAATTAACTTAGTACTAATTTAATGATAAATTAAATAGGTTATTCATAATAAATTGGGGATACTATACACCATTTTATACTATTGTTGTAGAATCTTCGATTTTTGACGAAGGAGGGGGCTCATAAATTGATTTTCCTTTTTTTCCTTATTGGTAATTCTATTTCTTTGTTACTTATATCCTATTTTTACAAAAAGATTACATGGACAAATTAAGTTTTCTGGAAGTTATTGCTGCGATGGCTGTTTTTATATCGCTGCTGCTTGCCGTATTTTTGTTAACGGTAAAAACGGAAAGAAAACTGGAAAACAGATTATTTGCAGCGTTCCTTATCATCAATGCCATTGATATCAGCGGAATTTTCATGCATCTTTTTGTGGAGAGTTACAATCTGAAAGCTTTCAAAATATCTGCTTACTTATTGGTAATGCCTCTTTTCTATCTGTATGTGAATGCTGTTTGTTATTCTGATTTTACCCTAAAAAGAAAACATTTACTGCATCTTATTCCTTTTATTGTTGCCAACTTAATGTTGGTTCCAAGGCTTTATCTGGCAGAAGGTGCTGCTAAAGAAGCTTTCTTTACAACAATGTGGCACTCTCCTGAAATGTTTGTGTATCAGCTCATCGGAGAACTGCAGTTTTTCTATTACATTGTTGCTGTATTCATGATCCTCAAAAGATATAAGAAGATTTATCTTGAAAACTACACCAATCCCAACACCTTGTTATACCAATGGCTGTTTCAGCTTACCCTCATTTTCCTGTTCATCCATGTCTGTATTTTTTTAAAAAATATAATGCGGTATACCGCATACAACGATCTGTTTATCTGGCTGCATATTCTGGCAGGAACTTCCTTTTTACTGGCTGCCTGCTGGTTTATCTTAAAGGCATTAAATTATCCTGAGCTTTTTCGCAGAATTGATTCTACGTTACAACCGACAGAAGATTTTGCAGAAACATTAGAAACTGAAAATAAAACCGATGAAACAAAAAGTTTTCAGATCGAACAGCTTAAGAAATTTATGGTTGAAAAGGAACCTTTCCTTGAACCTTCATTAACGATTCAGGAACTGGCAGATCAGGTGAATATTCCTGTTCGTGAGTTGTCGGTATTGATTAACCATCACCTCAATCAGCACTTTTTTGATTTTGTGAATGAATACCGCGTTAAAAAAGCAATGACGATTCTGAAAGATCCCACGAAAAAAGAATATACGGTGCTGGAAATCTTATATGAAGTGGGTTTCAATTCAAAATCCTCTTTTCATACTTCTTTTAAAAAATACACGAACCAAACGCCAACGGCATTCAGAAACAATTGATAATTAATCCATTGTAAAAAATCGAACTTTGCATTGCAGATAATCGGACTCATTGTATTCATTAAAATGAGTCCGACTTTTTTATACGGACTTTTTTCAGGATTCCCTACAGCATATTTGCATCAGATTATCAATATTAAATTAAAATTCTGACCATGAAATATGTAATCCCTATTTTATTTTTTGCCTTACTTGGCTGTAATAGTGTTCACCCAACCAACAAACAAAATGTTGAAAATGCCATTACAAAAAATGCTCTTCTGTTATTGGAGGACAAAAGATTTCATTCTGTTTCTATTGCCGTGCTTAAAGATGGAAAATCTACCATCAAACATTTTGGAGAATTAACGATTGGAAAGGGAAACAAACCCAACGATTCCACCCTTTATGAATTAGCTTCCGTCACTAAAACTTTTACAGGTTATATCGCCGCTAAAGCCGTACTGGATAAAAAGCTCAATTTAGAGGATGATATCAGAACCTATCTTAACGAACCTTTTCCCAATTTAGAGTTCAAAGGTGAACCTATCAAAATCAAACACCTCATCACCCATACCAGTGGATTTCCTAATTTCCCTATAAAAAGCGAAAATAAAAAGGCTTTTTTTGAAGGATTAAAACTCATCAACATTGAAACGAAGCCCGGAGAAGTCTATTCCTATTCAAACACAGCTCCGGAGCTGACCGCCTATATCCTTGAAAAAGTGTATCAAAAATCTTTTGAGGAACTGCTTATTGAATTTGTCTTGAAGCCCAATACCATGAACCAAACAAAATTTACACTCACTGAAAATGACAGAACAAGACTGGTTAAAGGCTATAACGATAAAAACGAGCTAATGCCCAACTTCAACAGAACTTTATGGGGTGGAATTTCAGGATTGCATTCTACGACTACGGATCTGGTGAAATATATGAAACTGCAGCTTGACCTATCCAATCCTATTGTCAAAGAATCTCATAAAAAACTATACAAAGAAGGTTCTGATTTTTGGGAAGGCTATCACTGGTACATCATAGAAAATGATCATCAATTAATGTACAGACATCACGGCGGTATCTACGGAATGCAAAATTGGTTTGTGATCTTTCCTAAACAAAATATAGGAATATCCATTTTAACAAACACCAGCTTTAATGAAACAGGAGAAATTTTGGAAAAAGTAGTGGGTAATTTGTATGATGACATCACTGTAAAATAAAAAAGCGTTCTGTAATTCTCCTTTAACTTAAGTGCCCGTTTTATAGTAACAACGCTCATGGTAATACCACACAAAAACCCACAATCAGAAGGCTTTCATCCTCTGACTGTGGGTTTTATTTTAAATTATGGTGAGAAGTTTTTTAATTTTTATATCCCGTAGAATGCCTATTTTATTTTCTTACCAAATAAACATAGATTTCTGTTCCTGTTCTGCAATCACTCTTCGTGATTTTGTCACATACAATCTGAGAGAACAGTCCGGACTAATATTATACACCGTTTTGCCATATATTTTAACTTCCATCGTACCGCCGGATTTGTCAAAATTATAAATAACGATCTGCTGTTTTGGATAGATTTCCTTGAAATTCACCATCATTTTAATCTTTTCTCCAATAATATGGAGAAGCCTGTTTCTATCGTCTATATTAAGAGCCCCGGAAGAAGCGAACTCATATTCGTGTGGGTCTAATCTGATGGCATAATTATAAGAATCAGACTGATCATTAACAATTTCATCTTTCAGAGCAGCTGTTCTGCCATTAGGAATAAAGATGGTATCCGGGCTTTCATCCTCTGATTTAAAGTTTTTACTGGCTTTTACGGAGCCTGCTACGGTTAACTTATCATCCTTATTAGCTTCCCTTCCCATTCCGAAGAGTTTACTCTCCCCATGGTAGTTGAGACCAGACCATGCATCATGCTCTGAACCATAACAGTAATATTCTTTTCTTTTTGCCGCTACAAGGGCACCCCATTTAAAGTCTATAACCCCGGATTCCCCTCCAAAATGACCATCTCCAATGGCTAAAGCTGATCCTGTATTAACTGAAAATTCAGAGTTGAGCTGTAACCCGTACTGCGCCATATAATTCCATTGCTCAATACTCCCTGCCGTAAAATCCTGAGCGGTCCAAACCTGTGCCCAATCTGACCAGGTACCTCCAGCCATCGTCCTCTGATAAGTCACATTGGGCGTGTTACCTGAACCAAATGAGGTTGCCTTTTGGGTAACCCAGGTACTATCATGGGTTTCAATGGTCACATACCACCAACCGGTATTGTTGATTGGTGCATTAGCTAATCCTGAACCTCTGTAAAAACCTGTTTTAAGGTAATTATTCAGATTCGAACCTGATATGATGACAGAGGTACCATTCGGTGTACTTAAAAAGTTTGTTTGCAGATAAGACTGTGTTGCTAACGCTACATACAATCCTGAATTATGATACATATACGGAAACGAATTTCCATCCGGAGTCGGTACATCTCCAGATGAGAAACCAACTGCCAAAGCATTTTCCTGACCATTAGCTTTTGTACTCAGCTGGTTTAGATTCACGGCATGAGTTCCTAAAGTTCCCGCCGGAATAACCGGGCTCCGCTGAAAAGTATTGGTATTTGTAAAAGTCTGAACGCCATTCAGTGCAGCATAATTATCTAACTGGTTATTTAAAGTAAACTGTGTTATATAATTAGCAGGATTAAAATTCCCTGAATGATAAACTTCTCTCCAATCTGACCAGCTTGCATTTCCTGAACCCGTAGGAGTTCCGCGGAATTTCATTCCCTTTCCGCTTCTGTCAATAGTCAGCTGCTGCCTGCCGTCAGAAGAGTTTAGGTTTAAAGTAGTTGTATAATTATATTCGGATGTCGGCACCTCCTGTCTGTAAATACCTGATTCTGAAACATCTTCTAAAACAACTCCATTTCTTAAATTCTTAAAAGGATTATAATTTCCTCCATGGAATATTACCCATGACTGAGACCCGTCTGCATTTTCAATTCTGGGATCCAGTCCATTATTTCCTTTATTGATATGGACTCCCCCTCCAACTTTTTTATAGACCTTACCTCCATCAAAGAAATTAACGCCAGAGTTATCCTGATTAAAATTAATATTCCTATCTAAGTAAACGCCATTAACATTAAAGTTATAAATGCTGCCTGCTCCTGCATAATTAAATTGAGTATTAGTGGTACTCTGAAGTATCATATTGGGTAAAGATGAATTTCCCAGATACAGAATATTTCCCTGAGAACTGAGTATCTGGCCTCCCGTTAAATTATCTGACCCCAATGATCCTATATTACCATTTAAAGTTCCATTCTGAGAATATCTGAGGTAAGCTCCATTATTCTGGTTTCCCGGAACCCTTAAGAGAATTTGGTCTCCATTAGTTCCATCCCATGATGTGGATAATAATTTTTTCTGGGTATATGAATCCCCAACAGTAATTAAGTCAGATACAGCCCCATTAAAATGGATTGTTTCATTCTTCGCATAGAAAGCTTCTTTTATTCTGGAAAATACGGAGCTGTTTACTTCATAAATTTCAGCAAAAGCTAAATAGAATTCCAGTGCCGTATTGGGACCGCTAACATATACATGACCTCCATTTCCAAAACCGGTTCCGGTTCCGCACATCACTGCTCTTACATAGGTTTCCCATTTCCCGGTCCCGGCTCTTGATGTTAACCAAGTGACTGAAGCATTGGCTCCCATGTAGTTTTCAGCATTATTAAATGAATATCCTACAGGAAGTTTGGCCATAAACTTCTGAATAAATACAGCATTAGTTCTTGCCATAAACCCTAATATAAATCCACCTAAACCAGGAGAGGCTCCACTACCATTGTAATTGAATCTCAGCTGCACTCCTGACCTATTCGGAAGATTAGAGGCCGCTTCTCTGGTCATAGTTACAGTACCATTACCGGAGTTATTATAAACAGCTATATTATTGTTTCCATTTCTGAATTCCTCATCTCCATATAAAGGATAAGCTCCCTGTAATGCAAGATTAAGTAAAGAGATTGGCCCCATCTGCGGGTTGGCTACTGATGATCTGTCCCATCCGGAATATAGAGTATTTTGAATACCTATGGTTTTTGTAGAATCTATGGTTTGCTCGGAATTCTTATCAATATACTCTTTACCATCTAAGGAACCATCCGCCTTTAAAAAGTGGGCGGCTGTACCGCCCACTACTCTATAGCCTTTAGAAGTGCTATAATATGCATATTTTACATCCATTCTAAATATCTTTACGGGTTACTGTTATGGATACAGTGTTAGGCAAAGCAGAATCAAACTCAACATCTATTTTATTAGGATCGGTTAATTTTATCCTGCCTTCGATTTTGTAGAATGTCACTGTGTCATACATGGCAACATCTACATTTCTGGTTCCTAAATTGTGTGCCACACTCGCTGTTCCGGAAATAGCAGTAGTATATGATTTTACATTATTATTTCCGGCAATAACTCTACCTTTAGCATCAACTGTCACCTCATCATAAGTTCCGGCAGTCACGCCTGTTGCCGCTAATGTCAACGCTGAGGTAACATTTGCTGAACCGTCAAAAGTTGTGGTCCATGCAGCGTCACCTGTTGCAGAAATTGTTCTCGGTGTTGTCAGTTTTGCTGCTGATCCGGTTGTATTGATGGCTGCAGTCCCTGTAAGTAATGTTGCAGGAACAGCTGTAACAGGAATTGATACATTTGCCGAACCGTCAATGGTTTGTGCCGTTGCAGTAACTCCGGAAAGTGTAACCGTTCTCGGTGTAATCCACTTGGTAGCAGAAAGAACGTTTTTCGCGGCATCTGCTGTATTATCAACATTACTTAAACCGACATGGGATTTGTTTAAAACGACAACCCCCGTTAATCCATTGACAGAATCTACCGCTCCGGAGGTAATATAAACGAACGTTGTTCCCGTCCATCGGTACGTTTTGTTGGTATCAAGAGATACATAAATTTTACCCGTTTCTCCGGCGATGAGGTTGTTAAAAGCCGCTTCTTTGTAAAATTTTCCGTCAGCAGATTTATAATATCCCTCCAAAACATCATCCACGTAAGATGGCAACTGAGAGGCAGGAACCTGCCCGGCTGCATCCAGCGTAGCAATCCCATTTGCTGTCCCTTTTTGTGATAACGGGATATAGTTGGCCAGATCTGCTGAGGTAGGCACAGAGCCCAGATTCACCGTTATTCCGTTGGGCGTCTGAGTAACTCCCGTAACCACATTTCCTGTACCTGAAGTAGCAACGGGTAAAGAAAATGAAGTTCCTGTCAATGTCAACCCATTGCCCGCACTGTAGGTGGTATCTGTAGAGGCTAATGTGATGGTATTGCCGGCCTGGTTAATCACCATATTAGATCCTGCTGCAAGGGTGACATCCCCGGACACCAAAGAACCGGATGCGCCACCTTTCAGGCGGGTAATGGTGTCTGACGTTGTAAATGATCTGTTTGCTGACAAATCATACGTCGTACCGTTAATGGTCAGAGTTCGTGTTTTGGGTACATAATCCAAGGGATTTAAATTTCCATCATGCCAGAAAGAATTGATTGGCCTCGTGCTGCCGCCGGCAGTTAAAATATCATTGTCTGTTTTCCCTTCTATTTTATATCCAACAGAACTTCGGTAATAAGCGTATTTAATGTCCATAATTATATTTTTTTAATGGTTATTTGAATTATATTCGGAGGCAGTGAATCAAAAAGCACTTCAATCGTATTGGCATCTATTCTTCTCACCTTCAGGGGTATTGTAAATAGTGTCACGGTGTCATAAGCATCAATCACAAAACTTAGTGTATCAAGATCATGTTTTATCCTGCTGTCCCCCCTTACTCTCTCTTCATGCTTCATTTTTTCGGAACTGGCTGCATCTTCGATTTTTTTGATTTTATCATACACCAAATCATTAAACTGATTTTGATGAGTGACCGCGCCCCAGTTTGAATACATTTTAACAAGGTTGATCTTATCATCTGAGTTGCTTCCGATAACAGTTTCTTTAAGCAGTTCTATCTGCGCTCTGTTTTCTTTGATATAGTCTGCGATCTCCTGAAGTTCATCCAGGTTTACATCGTTAGAGGCCAGCATTCCGTCAATTTTTGCAATACGTTCAAGTAATTCATCATCTTTTGCCTGAAACCTATTTACAAATTCTCCGATTTGCTCTTTTGTATAGACATTTCCTGTCTCTTCACCCTCATCTATAGTAGCTGCAAATTTGATTTTTAATTTTTCTTTCCACTCTTTTACATTAGCGGCAGTAAGATTGGAGGCATTACGTTTTGCCAGCACCGAAATATGCGCGCTTTCATCTTCCAGATGATTTGTAAAAGTGGTGGCTGACAGCGTTTTTTGAAAAGCTTCATTTAGCCCCATCACCTCATCCATTCTGATTTTTTCATCTAAATGACGGAATGAAGAAAAGGTCTCCTTAAACTGATATTCTGTGGGAATATCACCTTTTTCAAACCAGCTGAAAATTATATTTAATGGTGTACTCATTTGATTATTGGAATTAGTTTTGACAAACTGATAATTCGGGAAATGCCTGTATGGGTTACAGCGGAATTCTATGCTTTTTTGAGTGATCTCTGACCTATCCGTACTTTATCATCTTATTCGTCAGTGAATTATTTACTTACAGTGTTCAAAATTCATTTTTTTTTTATTCTTATGAAAGTTTTTTGCCCCCTCTATTCTGTAGCTGCAGCAGACTCTTATATTCTTAAATCCAATTAAGACTGTATGATACGATGAAAGGAGGTTTCCAGTCCGGCTGTCCCCTGCCCCAACAGAACCGGGCCATCTAAAAATTCGTTTTTAGATCATCCTGTGGGGACCGCTTTAGGAGATTTTATTGTTTGTCTTTGAGTCTAAAAATGCTCAGTAATCAGTAAACAGAATGTTGAAAATGCGGTTACTACAAATGCTCTGAGTTATTAGAAAACACTGGTTTTTATTTATCTTTGCCGCTCACCTAAAATTTCTCAAGCATGAAGTTAGAATTATATCAGATAGATGCATTTACAGAAGAGATTTTCCATGGAAATCCTGCATGTGTTGTTCCGTTAAAAAACTGGTTACCCGATGAGATCCTCTTAAAAATAGCCCGTGAAAATGCGGTAGCAGAAACAGCTTTTTTCATTGATAATGGCAGCACCATTCATCTGAGATGGTTTACCCCTGAAATAGAGATGGACCTATGCGGACATGCTACCCTTGCCACGGCTCATTGCCTTGCTTCCATCTTAAACTATAAGAACAGCAGGATCATTTTTGAAACCAAAAGCGGTGAATTAACAGTAGAGGTAAAAGATGGATTCTACTATATGGATTTCCCGTCAAGAATGCCTGAAGCATCTACCCTTCCGGATAATATAGCCCAGTCTCTCAATATACAGCCCAAGGAAGTCTACAAATCCAGAGACTATGTTCTGGTATACGAGTCTGAAGAAGACCTCAAAAAAATCAAAATTGAAAGATCAGTTTTTGACCTTATCAATCTGGACCCCGGAGGCGTTGTTGTGACAGCACCAGGTTCTGACAGTGATTTTGTTTCGCGGTATTTTACACCGCAGTCCTCCATTCTTGAAGATCCTGTAACCGGCTCTTCGCACTGCTCACTCATTCCGTTCTGGTCATCAAGATCAGGAAAAGATAAGCTTTTTGCCCGCCAGCTTTCAGAAAGAGGCGGCCAGCTTTATTGCGAAAACAAAGATGAAAGAGTGATTGTGGCAGGTAAGGCCAGAACTTATTCTATGGGATATCTATGGATAGAATAACCTTGTTTTACACAGTCTGAAGACCATTTTATTTTACTTAGAAAAGCGGCAAATATCTACGATATTTGCCGCTTTTTTTTATAATTCTTTCCAATTTGCAGAAGTGTAATCCCAAAACACTTTACTCCACTTTAGAAGCTTTATATATTCCCGCATAAGAAAGTGTACTTTAGATGAAAATTAAAGATTTTCAAAAACTTATGTCTTCTTATGCTTTATTATCCCTTCCCCTCTTAAGCACAGAATAAATAGGCTGTAATGATAGTTTTGATACATCTATATTCCAGAACGGTTCATTCTGATTAACGACCACCAGGGTTCTGCTATGTAGATCAAACTCTTTTACAAAACAATAATAAAGCAACCGGGTAACTGTCACACTCTTATTTTTACCATTCTCCCGCAACAAGCAGTAAAAAAGATAAGTTGTATGACCGCTGGGCCCCATAATCTGGGAAAGAATGTGCTCTTTCAAAAATATTTTCCTTCCTATAGAGGTCCAGCCGCTTAGCCGTTTTATTCTTCCTTTATTGGAAATAGCAAAGCGGGCTTCAAAACCGGGGATTGGTTTCCAGTATTCGCCTGGGAGATCTTCGAGTGAAAGATTCATACAGGCAGGCGGATTACTTTCATCTATTGGAGGTTTGCCCAGCTTTTCCCAAAGAGATGTGTTAAGCCTTCTATCGGAGATTTTGGATTTTGTAATTACTATAAAATCCTCTTTCTTCGGGATATAGCTTTGTAAAAACCACCGGAATCCTCCTGCTGTCAAAAATTCTTTATTGATAACATCCATTATACTTTCACATCCGATATCCAGGGCTTTTTTAGCAGCATACATACTTTCAAAATTACAGATCAGTTCACCTTCTACAGAGTATTGGCTTACAGGCTGCTGATAGATGACATCCCGGTTCCGGGCTCTGTTCTTTTGGTATATTTTAGCACTCCTCTCACGGGCAGAAATCTTCTCCAAATTACCACTATGAACGTGCAGTCCATTGTCATCCTTTGAGACGATGGCTATAGTACGGTCGCTCACATCAAATTTTTCAACAAAATGATAGTATACTAAACGGGCTACAGATTTACGGTATTTCTGACCATACAAAGAGAGCCCACAATGAACATTATAAATATTACTTTTCAGATAATTATTAAACTGTTTTACAAAAATCAGTTTCATGATCAATTCGGGTTCTATCTTTCCTGGTCTCCCGTTAGATATTAGAGTGAGACGCTCCAAACTCTTTACCCGGCCGTAGTTGGAAACTGCATAATTCTCAAAACCTTCAATTAACTTCCAGACCTCTTCCGGAAGATCTTTTAAGGAAGTATTATAAAGAACATCTTTCACATATTGGGTTTCTAATTCGATAGGTAGCTTCATGTGTCAAATAATTTTTTTCAATCTCTACTGGTATATATAATAGTATTTATCCGGTTCTTACTTTAATTACAGTAATATTCAATTAATCCGAAACTCATAGCACAATAATAGTCATTAATTTAATCTTTGCTTCTATTTTTCTTTTCAAATATTGAGTGGATCTATCTATCCCTTCCCTCTCCTTTGCAAAATAAGATGTGCTGCATCCAGCATTTTCGTCAGATGAATGTACGGGCTCACAATATTACTTTCCGGTATATTGCCGTAGGCTCCCAGTGAAAAGTAAACCATGCCGGATATAAAATAGTCAAACTCTTTGATGCTGTATTCTTCGAATGCTTTTTTGAAGACGCGCAAAGGATTTTGGTATTCTTTCTCAGAAAGTAAACCGGGAAGCCAGGGAGAAACATTTTCTAAGGGAGTACTGGCGTGCCTTTTCTTTTTCTTCAGCGTAATAAGATAGCCTGCACGGATAAACGACTGCATCGACTGGCGGAAATGAAAAATAGCAGAGGGATCATCTTTTAGCCATGTATTTCCTTTTACTGCACAGTTTATAATATTGTTAAGCTTCTCTTTAGAGGCAGCCAGCTCATTGAACTTAAAAAAATTCTTCATAAGCTCTACTCCGGAATGTTTTTTAGGGGCTTCAAAGTCTGTTCTTCTATTTTTCATGCGATAATTTTTTGTAATTAAGTAGTTATTTCTTTTCATCATTCATTGGTTGTAGTCATTGAACACAGCTCTTCCTGCACCATGAAGATTTCATAATACCGGCAGCTGAACGTTTGTTTATTTGTTTTCTGTTACATTGCTTTAGCAGTTGTAAAAATGGGAGGAAGCCCTTCCAATGCAGGACTTCCCACCCATACAAGACAAAAAATAAAAACTTATGATAAAATTTGTGTTTTTCAGAAAGCCCGAAGGCCGCAACGGATTGTACACCCCATTGTAACGCGTCATGATACTTTATGTGATAAAGCGGGCTTAGAAAAGAGGATTGTAGAAAAGCAGAACAGCATGAAAATAAAAACGGCATGGGACTCTACAATATCCAATCTGAGGTACTGGTATACCTTGTATACAGACAAGAGAGAACCCACGCCTAGGTCGTGAGCTTCCTGCTTATCCTCTCGTATACTTTAAATTACCAGTTTTCAGATTGAGATTCTAAGCAATAGCTTCTAATATTCGTTGAAGTATCGCAAAGCTACATTTATTGTAGCTTATCTTACAAATGTAATAAAAAAAACCACAATACTGGCATATATCCCCATAAGATTTGTTTTTTATAAATGCAATTTGCTTGAAAACATAGTATTAATGGATTTTCACGACGACCTGCAAATTTTGATCGGAAAGCGTATTGCTGAAATTAGAATGAAAAATAATCAAACTCAACAAGATCTGGAATTTTTAACAGGCATTGATTCGGCAGAAGTAAGTAAATATGAAAAAGGGAAAAGGAATCTAACCTTAAAAACTATGATAAAATTTGCTGTAGCATTACAAATTCATCCAAAAGAGCTTTTTGACTTTGATTTTGATATTAATAGATACAAAAATGAAGAATAGAGAAAAATCCTGACGAAAGTTGGGATTTTTTTGTGCCCAAATTGTCTAAATTTTTAAGGATACTTTTAAGAAATTCCGTAAAAATACGGATAGAAAATTTTAAGATGATTTTTATTTTTGTTGTTTACGGAAAGCCGTAAGAAATTGAAATAATGTATTGTGTACATTTGATAAATACATTTGAAGCAAAGTAAATACTTCTAAACCATGGGCAAATTAAATATCAAATCAAATTTATTGGATCACTCTGAAGCTAAGGTAAGGTTGCTAGGCGAATATTTAAAAAGGTACTTAAGTATTATTAGCAATGACGGATTTACCGAAAAAATTTACATTTATGATCTCTTCTGTGGGCAAGGTAAATATGAAAATGGAGGTCATGGAAGCCCATTGGTAGCATTAAAAAATGTTAAAGACATTTTTTTTAGTGTTATTAATCAAAAAAATAATAAACTTCCAAAAATAGATTGTTTTTTTAATGACATTGAAGTTATCAAAACTACTATTCTTAAAAATGTAATTAAGGAAAAAAAACTGCATTATCCAAATATCGGTAATTTAGTTATTACTAATAACGATTATAAAGATGAAATAAAGACATTAAAAGATAAATTTAGAAAGTATAAAAAAGAAAAGGCGTTTGTTTTTATTGATCCTTACGGTTATAAGGAACTAAAAGTTAATGATATTAAAGAGTTAATAGGAACACATAAAAAAAGTGAAATTTTATTATGGCTTCCAATACAATTTATGTATAGATTTTCAGATAAAGAAACACCAGATGTTTTAAAAAATCTTATTTCTGATTTACGAATTAATGAAGAAGTAAAAATATCAAACAATGTTTGGGATTTCATCTATTCCTTAAAAAAAGGGTTTCAAAATTGTTTAGGTAATGACTACTTTGTAGATAATTTCACTCTTAAGAAAGAAGAGAACACCGTTTTTTGTTTGTATTTCTTTACACCTCATATTAAAGGATTTGAAAAAATGTTAGAATCCAAGTGGGAAATTGATGCAGAAGAAGGAAGGGGTTGGGAGTATTCAGGCAATACACCATCACTATTTTTTGATCAAAAGATTAATAAATTAGAAGAACTTTTAAAAGTATTTCTAAAAGCCGGAAAAAGATTCAATTATGACTTATATGAATTTACTCTTCAAGCAGGCTTTCTAACTAAACATTCAACTGAAATATTAACAGATTGGCAAAATCGTGGCTTATTGGAGGTGATTGTAACAGATACAAACTTACAAGCTAGAAAGAAATCATTTTATATAAAATACTTTAAGGCGGACTCCAATGATAGAAGAAAAGTTTACTATATTTTAAAATAACTTAATTATGGCACAATCTAGTATTGAATGGACAGAAATGACTTGGAACCCTACAACTGGCTGTGATAAGATTTCAGCAGGTTGCAAATTTTGTTATGCCGAAATTATGTCCAAAAGATTGCAGGCAATGGGTATTGAAAAATATAAAGATAATTTTGAGGTTAGAACACATGAAGAGGCTCTAAAAATTCCATATACTTGGAAAAACTCTAAAGTTGTGTTTGTAAATTCAATGAGTGATTTATTTCATAAAGATATACCGCTTGATTTTATAAAGAAAGTTTTCAAGGTAATGAACAACAATCCTCAACACGTTTTTCAAGTCTTAACCAAACGTGCAGAAAGACTACTAGAACTTCACACTGAATTAAAATGGACTCATAATATTTGGATGGGGGTTTCTGTAGAAAACGAAAAAGTAAAAGGCCGAATTGATTATTTAAGACAAACAAATGCAAAAGTAAAATTCCTATCACTAGAACCTTTAATTGGGCAATTATCAAATTTAAATCTTGATAGAATTGATTGGGTCATTGTCGGAGGAGAAAGTGGTCGTAGACCAAGACCAATGAGTGCAGATTGGGTTATCGACATTCAGGAACAATGTGAGAAGCATGAAGTAGCTTTCTTTTTTAAACAATGGGGAGGAAAAAATAAAAAAGCAAGTGGACGTATTCTAAATGGAAGAACTTATGATGAGATGCCTGAAATTGAATTACAACGAAGTGTATAGGAAAAAAATATACATTTTTGTAGACTTTTGAGTTTCCTAATTTTGGAGGTTATTCCAAACAGACATAATATATTCTGGATAAAAACAAAAAAATATTGATTATTTTCATTAATAAGAATGAAATACAAAAACTCCATATAATAGGAAATTAATTTTATTTATTTCATAATTAAGACTTCTTTCATTATGAAATAATATTAAAGAAATAAATATATTGGAACATTCTCTCAAGAGATCACTATTCCTTATTTTGCTGAAATTAAAAATAAAGTTAAAAATACTACTAATTCGGAAGTCCGCTTCTATAGTAACTATGAAAAGAGGCAACATATTAAGAGTCTTCATGAAATCGGAGTCGGTACCAGAAGAATTACGTGTTTCAAGATGACATAATTTTAAATTGATAAATAAACTTTAAACTAATAACAATAATAATGATTGAAAAGAAAATTGAAACTATTGCTGAATTTGAAGATGTTATTTTAGAAATTAAGCTTGGAAGATTACCATTTATTGGAGAAAGCTTTCAAGAACTATATCGTGGGCAATCTAAAGAATCCTACGAGCTTAAATCCGGTATTTCACGGTACGTAGGTTCATCTGATGAAATGTCAAAACTGGAAAAAGAAATTATAACAGATTTTAAAGATTTAATAAAACGATCTTCAAATCCAAACAAATTTATCCAATTATCGACTCAAGAAGATTTTGAAAATGATTGGCGTTGGCTAGAGCAAATTCAACATTACAAACTCCCCACAAGGTTACTGGATTGGACGTTGGACCCCAAAATTGCTTTATTTTTTGCAGTGGAAAGAAATTTTGAAAATGATGGACAATTTTGGATTTTTAAAAGTCCTTTAACTTGGTCTTGCGATGACCATTATGAATTAAATCCGTATTCAGAAAACTTAAATCTTATTTCTAATAGCAGCTTTTATGTTGAAGATGATTATATGGATAAAATTGCTGAACAACGAAGAGGATTTCAATCTGGAAAATTTACAGTTCAAGATTGCACAAAATCAATGATAGCTCTAGAAACTCAGGATGAAATTAAAGACAAGTTTATTAAATGTGTAATTCCTGCGCACTCAAAAAAAACATTTTTAGATTACTTAGCAACTCATAATATAGACGAGAATGCAGTATATGTAAGATATGACGATGAAATTGAAGATTTAGTTTCTCAAATCAAAACTAAATTCAATTTAAAGTAAACCCCCTCTATAAATATTCGTATTGTTATTATCCAAAGCATGTAAACTTGAAATATCAGTATTTGTATGCATAATTTATCAATAGGAGATTTAGATTATTATTATAATTACATTATAAATCAAAATTTAATGATTTAGTTTAAATCCTTTAAAACGTATTAATTGAATTTGCAAGGATTTTTTTTACTATTTTTCGTCAAACTATTATTTATTTAAACCTATTTCTAGAGTATGAGTAACTATGAGAAAAAAAGCCTTCAATTTAAAGATACAAAATTTCCAGATATAGTTTTTAAATATCGAAGCGCAACAAATGAAAATCATCTCCGCTTCATTAAAAATAGAGAAGTATTTTTTGCAGCTCCAAGTATGTTTGAAGATTTAAAAGATTGTAAGATTACTACAAGATATGATTTGATGACAGATGAAGAGGCTTTCCGCTTTGCAATGAAACTTTCTAAAGTTGGCAACCCACATTTGACAATGCCTCAGCATATGCAAGTTTCAGCAAATTGGGTGAGAAGTAAAATTTATAAGAAACCTGAATTTTATGATAATTATATAAAATTCGCCAATGAAACATACGATAAACGGAGAGGGATACTTAGTCTAACAGCCAATCCATGTCTTCATAGGCTTTGGGAAAAATACGCAGATCATGG
Organism: Chryseobacterium sp. 14P4.3.2; assembly: GCF_057799275.1. NCBI lineage: Bacteria > Pseudomonadati > Bacteroidota > Flavobacteriia > Flavobacteriales > Weeksellaceae > Chryseobacterium > Chryseobacterium sp. 14P4.3.2. Next base: position 26,684 of record NZ_JBYOKO010000014.1, on the reverse strand, counting down.
AAAGGGAGTTTGTATTGGATATAATTCAAGAATCATGTTTAAAAAATTTGGCGGTGGTGGTGAGGTATTATATGTAAATGAACTACCACTCATCATGCCTGACCCAATAATGGATGATATTGAGGGGTTTCATAAAACTGTATTTTACAAAGAAAAAAAGTGGGACTTTGAAGAAGAGTATAGAACAACAAAATTCTTCACAAAAGATGCCAGTATTGAAGATAGAAGAATCCGACTTCCCAAAAATGCATTTAACTGTATTATCATTGGACAAAATATAGAGAATAGAGATGAGATTATCAAATTGGCCAAAGAAAACATTGGTAATATTCCAATATATGAACAAAAATTATTCTGTAAATATTAGTCAAAAAAAACTACAAATGGAAAAAATGCAATAAAATTTCTTCTGTATTCATCAACTTCTAGAGGCTAGAATAAAATACTGTATGGGCTTTTTAAAGTTTTTTTTATAAGTATAAAAAATACTATTCTATCATATACCCCATTACACGAAGATAGTGATTACAGTATGCTTATCAAGTACTAACTTGTCCACAACTCATTCCCCTATCATTTATTTCCGTATCTTGTCTCTACATTTTTTACAAAAAAACTAAACACCTTATTTTATGAAAAACTCACAAAAACTATCACAAAAACTCACCAAAGGAGAACTGAAAAACATTTTTGGAGGTGGTCCCATTTTAACGCAGCCGATGTGTACCCCAAGACAATGCGAGATTCATGATACCAGATGTGACTATCGTCACAGCTGCCCTCCCCTATACCCTCAACCGGATTAAAACAAAATACCGCACACAGGAGAAAATACATTGCCCGCAAAATAGTAACCCTATTTGCGGGCTTTTTTTTGAGATCAGCAGGAAGCCTCACGATCAGAGAATACAAAAATCTTCCCGGTAACTATATTAGAACGCTGTTCATCCGTAACTTTAATCAAACTTAACACAGTTTATTTTCATAACATCAGTCTGAAGTTATTCTGAACTGGATTTTTCCTCAATCGTAGTTTTACTACAATTTTTCAAATTTAATATAGTTTTCCATTTCATAATCTATTTTTTCTCTAACTTCGGTGACATAATACCAAAAAAAACGCACAAAATATTATGAAAAACACCTCAAATTCTGAGAAAGTTTCAGAAAACCACATTTCGGGTATCAACCGTGTGGTCAAGCTGGAAATAGTGGTTGAGGGCAAGGCTGTCAATCATTTTAAACACTTTCGTTTACAACAGAGTGCCAGAAAGCACCATGATTTCGAACTGGTATTGGCTCATGATTCTCTAGACGAAGTACAAAACCACAACCTTGAGCAGGCCCAAAAGTTTTTAGGAAAGAGAATCACCATTGTTTTTAAATATAAAGATTACGAAAATGAAAGCCCCGAAAGAACATTTGTGGGCCTCATCACCAAAGTAGCCTTCAGCCAGGAAAAAATGAGCCTGGGAAATATTATCTTAAAAGGACAAAGCCCCACGATTCTGATGGATGCTGCCCCGCATACCCAGAGTTTCGGAGGAAACCAGCAGGTGAATACCAATATTATTGCCAACCGCATTATCCGGGAGACATTAGGAACAAGTAAATTTGATTTCAGAGTAGATACCCAAAACAAAAGCTACATCAGCTACAGCGCGCAATACAATGAAACCCATTACAATTACCTGACAAGGATTGCAGAAGCCTACGGAGAACAGTTTTATTATGATGGTGAAATCCTGCATTTCGGAAAACTTCCCGCTTCAGAAAAACCTATCCAATTGGTGTATGGAAGCAATGTAACGGATGTACTTGTAGAGCTAAAAGCAGTTCACACCAAGCCGGAATATTTTGGCTACAACAGCAGCAACCATACTAAAATGACGGGAGCTGATGACCGTATACAGCATTTAGGAGAACTGTCTTCCAAAGCTTATGAACTGAATGATACTATTTTCACCACCAGATCATTAACTCCTACTCCTGTAAATGCCAATATGTTCTTGGATGTGGATGATTCCCAAAAAAGCGCAAGAGGAAGCAAAGCAGTAGAAGTTTTTACGGTGACAGGGCAAACAACTGTTCCGTTCCTCTATATTGGCTGTGTGGCAGATTTAGCGATGAGAAAGGCTGACAGCAGCGAAACCTCTCATTTTACAACCCTTATGATTACCGAGGTCACCCATGAAGTGAATGCAAGAGGATATTATACCGGAAGCTTTGAAGCCATAGCTGAAGGAACCGGATTTATGCCAAAACCCGATTTTGAAATGCCCAAAGCAGAACCACAGGTGGCTACCGTGATTTCCAATGTAGATCCGTTGAATCAGGGAAGAGTACAGGTTCGGTTTGACTGGCAGTTAAATGATACCACCCACTTTATCAGAATGATGAGCCCCGATGCAGGGGGAACAGAGGCCATCACCCAAAACAGAGGCTTTGTAGCTGTTCCAGAGATTGGCGATCAGGTAATGGTAGGATTTGAATACCACAATCCCGATTTTCCATTCGCCATGGGAGGAATGTTTCATGGGCAGGTAGGTCTGGGCGGAGGTGTGGACAATCACTTGAAATCTATACAGACCAGAAGCGGCATTAAGGTTTTAATGAATGATGCCGAAAAAAGTGTCACCATTAAAGACCCAAGCGGAAATACCTATTTTATGGATGGCCAGGGAAACATTCATGTTACCGCACCCAAGAATATGACCTTTACCGCTGGTGAAGATATGCAGATTTCTGTGGGTAGAAATATGACGACCAAGATTGGAAAAGACAGTATGTTGCATATCGGAAACGACCATACCGAATCTATCACAAAAAGATACACTCAGACTTCTGAAAATAAAACAGTTACCGTAAAACAGGATCAAACCGAAAGTACAGGAAATACCTTTAAAAGCATTTCCGGAGAAGCAGATATACAAACCTCTAAAGGCGATCTGAAATTGAGAGGAACATCATTGGCTGTCTTCCAGGGAGGAAAAGACGTTAAAGTAAGTAAAGGCTAAATTTATTCAGGTGATGAAAGTAGATCTTCATTACTGCCTGCAATTATGATTTCCGCCTTAACATTGAATCCAATCCAAAATAGCAACACATGGAAGATCAGAAGACTTCAGCACATGATCAAAAGCTTTCTGAAAAAAGAGCAGAACAACAGAAGAAATCCACCGAAGATTCTCCTTCAGAAAAGAGAGAAATGGTCATGCATGGAGCGAAGTTGAGCTGTCCTTATGCCCAGGCCCCCGGAGACCTGAAAGTAACGTCTAACGAAATCAACCTTCAGGATCAGCCATTTGCGACCATCGGTGATGGAAATAATATGGTTAACCTTCAGTTTAAAGGAACCTGTGGGCACCCGAAATGGCCTGCAAGAAAAATTTCTCCCCCACCCTGCATGAGTGTGATCAAACTAAGTCCATGGGAAAATCCGGGTACCTCTACCATTCAGGAGCAAAAGGTTTTGGTAAAAGAATCTCATATCACCTGTGATCCTGAATTTAATTCTGCTTCTCCTTCTCCAATTCCAAAGGCTGAAAGTATAAAAAGTGAAATTCAGAATACCGATGGCCCCAAAATTATTGATGCTTATTTTGTGAAATGGGTATCAGAAAAAAGCAGTGACGCTAAAAAGAAAAATACCACAAAAGTAACAGCAGAAAAGATATCTGAACGAGGATTAAGTTATCAGGTTGCTGTGGTTGTAGAGACCGAAGGACTAGCAGGAAAGAAAGTAAAAGTTAAGATTAAAAGTGGTAAAAATAAGGTCTTAAGTGACGTAAATACTGAGATAAGTCTTATCGATTTAAAAGAGGTAGAAAAAATTACCGATGCTTCAAAATATGCTGGAATAAAGGCAAAAAATGAATTTGAGGTAGAAGTTGATAATCTGGCTAATGATACCACCATAGAAAATGCAAGCCAATTCAAAAATAAAGCAGTACTCAAGCTAATGCTGAATCAGCGTGCTGATGATTTATCATTTAACCTGGCCAAGCTCATCGCTGCAAGTACAGACAAAGAAGCATCCGTATATATTGAAGTTACTTCTGATGATCCCAAAATTCAATATCTTGGTAAAGAAGGAAGCGGGGGCTTAAAAAACACCTTCTTAAATGATGGTGGCAACTATTTTAAAATAAAATATCTTGAACAGCCATGGATTGTTAAAGCCCGTGAAGAACAGGAGCTTGGTATTTCAGAATCCACCCACTGTTCCAAGATTATAGATGAATATCATGCTGTTAACCGGCAGAATAAACCCAAAGCCTGTGCGGATACCGGTAATAGTTCCTGGTGTGCTTCATTTGTGGGCTGGTGTTTAAAAAACAGCGGCTATTCGGCCCAATTAGATCCGGGTGCCTATTCATATGGTGAAGAAAAAACCAGATACAGACAAGGATTTAAGAAAAATCCTACCGATAAAAAAGGACTGGAAAAAGAAGAATTTGATGATCCGGTATGGGGAAAACTGATAGCGGGCAATCAGCCTTACTTAGGTTCCATATGTGTTTTATCCAATAAACATCACGTAAGCATGGCTGTTGGAAAAAGCAGTGATGGTAAAACCATCTATTACCTGGGCGGAAATCAGGGAAACAAGGTTTGTGTAGGAACTTTTGCCAATAGAAGCTCTGCCATGTATCCTATAGAATATACAAAAAAAACGGAAGATGAGGAATTACCTATTTATTATACAAAAAATGAAAAGCTTAGTTACTAGTCTGATATTACTTTTCTGCATACCTATTTACGGGCAAAAGCCTGTAGATGATAGTTTGAAGTTATATTATCAGGATTCGCTGATGGTTAATAAAAATTTTAAAGACGGGGCTGTCTCCAATAATCTTACCATAAAAGTCATTAATCCCTGTGACTCTGAAAAAAATAGATTTGACGGAGCTGTTACCCTTATCAGTGCTACTGTTAAAAATAAAAATTACACCGATAATGTAGTTTATAATTATCCTTATGCACAATCCGGCTTAATCAATCTAAAAGCAAAGAATATCTCTGATATGACCATAGATAAACGTCAGGCTGTCTTCATCCCTTTTACCTATTGTGGAAACCAGGATAATGATACACAGGTCACGTATATTACGTTTTATAAACATAAAAAGTACCTGCATCATATCAAGTACTATTGTGGTGAAGACAATAAATGTAAAGTCAAAGATGAACTGAACGTTACTTTAAAAGATCTTCCTGCGCCGGTAAAAGCGAAAGTGATTCGGGACTTAGCGACTAAATATAAGAATCCAAATGATTTTTACTAACTGCAAAATACAATGCGATGAGTGAAATACAAGAACAAGACAATTATTCTGCAAACCCCAATCAAAAGACTTATGATATACCCCATCAGGTAGATCATGAGGTGAATGTGGTAAAAATATATTTTGCTAAACCAATTCCTAAGATGATCTGGGAAACAAAAGAAGATACCTATACTGTAAAAAGCGGAGGACTTGTATCTGATGTTAAAAAGAAATATGCAAAGAAAGGAAGAAGGAATTTACAGGCCGATAAAGAAGATTCTGTAAGATTAACAGCCAAAGAAGAGGTAAAAGTGACCTGGGAAGAAGAAGCACAGGCAAAAAAAGCTGATGGCAGTCCGGATTTTGATTTTGAAAGAATAAACAGCACTACCATTAAAAATAAAGTATGGGTGGTCGCAGAATGCCAGGGAAACAGCGGAAAACTCTCAGTGGAAATCTATGAAAATAAATTAAAAAACACAGAAAACGTATATGATGGTCCTGTAAAGTTTTTAGACGGTGGCACAGAAAAAAGCCAGATTGAATTCAGCATCAACGGAGCATTGGTATATAGTAAAGAAATAACTCTGCGCCCCAAAACTGATGAAGATTTAAAAAATTTAATAGAAAAATTTAATAAAAGAGACGAACTTAATGCTTTTCTATATTTCAAAGGTGAAGTAAAAGATACACAGGATGAAGTGAAATATCCGGATGACACCCATGAGTTTTTGAATAAAGACCATGATAGGTTTGAAATCAGATATTGTAATTGTGGAAAGAATTATGATATTACCTGTACAAGATATAGTGGAAAATACGGACCTGCCTACTGGGGATCTAAAAAACTTGAAAACTATGCTGATTGGGATACCTTAATTGAAAACAAAAAGATAACAGATGAAGAAAAAGCGATCTTAGTGGGAATGTCTGAAAATGAAGGTAAATTAGATTCTGTTCAATCTTATGACTGGGATCTTTCCGGAGAAAAAATGATATTAACTGCCGGGGCCATGCAAAAAACAGTAGATCACACTGGAAAAGGCGAATTTACCACACAGGTTGAAGAGTTTAAAACCCAATATCCTGAAAAATATGAAGAGCTGTTTGTATCCTGTGGCTGGACTGTAGACGCCGGCGTCTTGTATTATAAAGATCCTGCAAACCCTACAGCAGATAAAATAACTGGAAATACATTATCAGAGAAAATAAGAGAAAACTGCAAAGAATCTTTGTTTGGAAAAACGGTGGATTGCAAACCCCTGCAGCCTATAGTAAATGCTGTTATAGATAAATCGTTTCAGGAAAAACAAGTGTTGGATTTTATCAAAAGACTAAAAGAGGTAGTCCTTCCATTAGTTCCTGCCGGCTATTCATATAAACTGTCAGACTATTTACAGTCAAAACTGGGTAAAGCTACCGTACTGGATCATCACATTAACAGACCAGCACTTGTAAAAGATGACTTTGGAGCAGCACTAGGCCGGTTTTTCGCTAAAAAAGATGCTGATACAGCCAAAGAAAATAAAAACAGAAAAGAAGGTGAAAAATTAGAAAAACTATCAAGAAATCCTGGAGAATGGGGAGAAAATCATCCTAAATATGAGCAGGAAATCCTTGATGATTATGGTAATCAAAGAAGAGGTACCGATATGGATAAACGGTATGAGAAAATGAAAAAAAATTCAAACTTGTCGTCATGAAAAAAATTACATCTATCCTGATGATTTTGATCATTTGTATTACATGTGGAAATACTTTTCCCCATCGAAATTATTATGTACAGAATAAAACGGTAAAAAAAGACACTCTCATTACTTTAAATGACACGTGGGCATTGTATTACGCTTCTTATAACCGCGATATGAAATTATGGTACAATCTTCATATTATTAATAAAAAGAAACGTACAAAAGTGGGGAAAGGAACCGAATACAAAGGAACCGGAAGTGAGCTTTTTTCTTCCCTGTCTCCTAATTCAAAATATGTGGTAGTTGATGCCGTCATCAAGGATTATGTGCATGAAAGTGATAAAGACAGTACACTGCACGAAAATTATACGTGTGCTATTATAGATCTGAACAAAGCAAAAATAGTAAAACAAATGCAGCAGGACTGCGATGGATCATGGAACAAAAAAAGCCAATGGGTTTCCTCTGGTGGAAAAGTTGTTTTTTAAATAAAAGCAGTGGTTTAATCAGCAGTTACAAGTTGTAAAAAACAGGTGAAGAATTATGGAGCCAGTGTTTCCCATAGATATTAAATTAAACCTTCTCGAAGGAAAGAAGTTTTATCGCTATTCCTGTAATGAGTATACCACCACCAATGGGAAAACTCACAGAAGTGAGCTCAACAAAAATTTTCATGTTACGCTGAAGCTTTTAGAAACAGATAGATTCGAATATCATATTGAGATTTTTGACAGAGTTCACCGGGATAAGGAGCTGTCATTATCAGAAAAGGATTTTTTAGACAGAGTTGCAGAAATTAATAATGATGTAGTGCTTGTAACAGATGAATATGGCAAATTAAAAAATGTACAAGGATTGTCTGTTCTTCAGGATAAAACAGAAAAAATAATAGAAAGACTTTCCCGATCCTATGTAGGTAAGCAGGCCGATGATTTTTATACATTTTTAAAAGGTTTTTATCAAAAGGAAAATCTGATCTGCGCAGATTTTTTAAAGAACAATCATTTTGGAATGATCGTCCATAAATTTTATGGATGGTATGATGATCAAGAAGAACAGATAAAGCATAGTGTACGCTACCGTAATTTTATGAATAATACCGTCATGGATATAAACGAGCGTATACAAACAGAAGCCATGCGTAATGATGATGAATTATTGCTATTACAGTATACCGGAAATATCCCATCAGATAAAAACTGGGAAATGTTCTACGGAGAAATGAAAAGAAAGGAAATAACTTATAACCGTGAAACCGATTTCCCGAAACTGGACAAATATAAGGGGCAGATGTTACTGGATTTCATAACCAAAGAAGTGTTGGAACATAAACTTACCATAGAATTTTCTCTGGGCGAAAACTATCAAAAGACAATCATCTATCATATAAAAGAAGTAAGTCATGAAGAATTATAAAATAATAAGATGGATTGAAGAACTGGAGGAGCAGCGGGAGCAAAAATCTCAAGGCCTGGGCATTCCCTCATTAAAGGAAATTAAAATCGCGGATCATTCTCATCACGAAATATCAAAAATACTGTATTAAAAAAATAAAAATCGTAACATGGCAACACGTATTACCATAACAGACTCCGGGCAGACACAAACCTTAAATGGTCCATTGGCTCCGGATACTCCCGATGACTCATTACAGCGCATCAGTGACGTTTATTTTGCCAAAAAAGTGACAGCAGACAATGGAACAAGAGTCAGTTTCACAAAAATTGATTCTGCCCATATACAGCGGGATCACGATAATATTGAAATTCCCTACGATTCTATATTAGGAAAGACGGTGTATCTGATCATTGAGACCAGCAATATGCAGACCTTGAGTATAGATGCTGTGATAAGACCGTCCGCCAATACGATGACCGAAAATACAGATACCTTGCAACTCATGCGTTTTGTATCTCCTAACCGATATGAAGCACAGAGGCTGCTGACCGTGCAGGTTGGGAATTTTGATGCTCTTAACAATAGAGATGGCAGCCATGCCCATTATACCAATTTACAGGCGGACCATATCAATAAAGCTATTATCAAGCTGCAGCTAAGGCCGGATGCAAGGGCTGCTTTTGATGACTGGACAAGAAGACTGGGAGATCGCACGATCAACCTGGAGGTGGCGGTAGAAAGAACAGACAACCAGCCATGTGCGTATGGAAATGGGCAGCAGGAAGTAAATGGGGCAGGTACGTTCTTAGATACTGATGCCGGAAGATTCAGAGTGGTCAATAGAAATATCTATACCATCCACCATGGCAGTAATACTTACAATACTTTAGCCGTAATCAGTACCAATCCGGAAAGAAGAAGAAGGATTCAGAAAGTCCGTAATACCCATTCTACGGAAGTTATCTTTTTTTATTACGACCAGAATGATAATGAACACAGGATCTGTGCCAGAACTAAAGAAAGTGTCACCAGAAAAAGAAGAGTGAATGCTATACCACCGCTGGCCCAAAGAGGGACTCTTTTGGATACCATAGATTTCACAGCGAACAGAGCTGCCGGAGAACAGATAGATGCCCATCAGTTACTGGTGTATTCCAACGGAACCCTCGGCGATGGTGCTACGGACAAGTGGTATACCAATCTTACAGAAAGTGTAGATTTGGTGAATATGGATATTATAGCGAATACCGGCGTAGGACCACAGATATTTGAAGCATTCAATTATAACCAGAATGGCGTTGTCATCCGGTATGGATTTCAGCATACCAGAAGAAGAAGCATTCAGCCAGATTTATTTGCCGGTTTCTTGGGTTCATTGGCACAGTTCAGACAGGAAGGACACAATCATTATATTGTTTCTCAGGGATTTTCTTATTCTGATGCCTCATGCTATCCCAGCGCAGAACATGTGAACGGAGAAGCGGGAGACCTGAATCTATTAACGACTCAGCAGAATGGTGTCAATACAATTCTTACCGCAGCCAATTTTGATTATGATAATGAGGTCATCCTTCGCAATATCCTTTTTGATTTTGGATTTGTGCTGGGCCGGTCAGAGGATTTTTCAAACACCTCAAATGCCAGTACGGCAGACAATACCAGTACAAGGTTACCTCATACCACCCATACCGCTACGCCAAGACACAATAATCACCTGCATATTCACGGTTTCACCCCAATATTAGATATCTATGCCTAAAATTAATATCGCTTGTTTTACTATTCTGTTATTCCTTTTTTCATGCTACAGTAAGGCTCAAACGGAAAACAAGGCAGCAAGCACAAAAAAAACAGCTAATGGATCAGTTTTCTTTACTACGAATAAAGCGGACTGTATCACGCTGCCATTCGGATATTCGGATCTTTCAAAACGGATAACCACTGAATCTATTCTGCCTGCCATACAGGATGAAAATAAACTGAAAGAGCTCAATGCATTGCAGTTTGAAAAAGCAATAAAAAAAAATCTTATACTGCTTCCTGAAGAATACGATGTTTTTCTGCCATTCAGCAAGAACGTCAGTGAGAAGTATGACCTCATCAAAATAGCATCTCATCACCTTTGTTACAAAGACTATACACTCTATTTTATGGCAGTTTATAATACCGTTCGCTACGCGGACCCATTTATAGAAAAAATATATTTAGTTTCAACGAAGGAGGGTAAGCTTATCGATATGAAGAGAATATATCTTAATCATCAGGGAGAGATGGGATTTGCCAGCTATACTTTGTTTAATATCGACAAAAACAATATCATTGCCCTACAGGATTATGAGTTTACTGAAAGCCCTTTTACATTACAACCTTTACAGAAATACCAGATTCTGTCCTCCGGAAAATTGGCCAGGTACTATGATCATGATGGCCCTTATAAAAATAATGAAGAACAGGGCGTGGTGAAAAACCACAGTAAAGAAGGAAAATGGATAGAATTTAAACTCAATGGATATCTGGATTTAAAAAAATATCCGGAATTTACAGATCCTTATACTTATCTGGAAGCTGAATATAAAAATGGACTGCCTGACGGAACATGGAAATTTTATAAATTATTGCAGCAATATAATGAAGAAACAGGAGAACCTATATTAAGTACAAGGAAAAAAGGACCATTGATCTATACTGAAATGTATAAAGAAGGTGTGTTGGAAAAACGGGAATTTCAGTAATTCATACAGGTTGCTGATCCAGTATTTTCAGGGCTTTCCGGTTTCTTATGTTTTCCACGTTCTTATTCATTATATGCCTAACGATATTCTGAAAAATAAAGCGTTTGAAAGTGTTGAGCTTTTGCTGATGTGCTGGTTACCAGTTTAGTAAAAATGATTGCTGTATCTCCGGTAAAAACTTCTACCATCCTTGATTTCTCCCAGATATTCGGTCCTTCTGAATATACGATCGGTAAATCAGAAACGTTTAAGAAGTACCCCATTTTTTTATATTATGTCATATTTAATGCACCCAAAAAGTAACTGCATTATTTTATAATATAGAATAAAACTCATAAAAACTGGATTTCAAATACAATGAAGCTATTTCAACGGTAGATTCATTGTATTTGTTACACCATTCAAATACTACGTAAATACTCAAGAACCGGTGCCGCTTGTCTGATGTCCGCAAATAGAAATTAGTGATTGTATTTTTGGCTAATCTGTTATTTATGTCCAATAGTCTGAGTAAAAACAATATCCCCTCTTTCACCTTTTTTCCTGCTAATGTAGTATAAATCCTGATCAGTAAAATAAGGTATTATTTTTCCCTTTATAAATACAGGTACTTTCATAGATTTTTCCAAATCTTCAGTACGGGTTTTACTCATCGTTTCGTATCCTCTTATCTCTTCTGAATCATTCAGTTCATTTATTGTTCTGGCTTCCTGTTTATAGGTTTCATATTCTTCTTCGGTAATAAAAAAGACCGTAGTTTTATAGGTGAATTGGTTTTCTGAATCAGATTGAACCAAAGCATTTTTAACTTCTGCTTCTATTACTTTAACTGTTCCTGCCCATTCATTATAGGGCAAAACGAGATAAGATTCACCATAAAGTAATCCTATGCCTATATCTCTTACTGACTGCATGGAGCGATAGTCAAAACAGGGAGGCCATTGTTCATCGATATTCTCTATTTTAGGTAAAAAAAGGACTGTCGGAAAATGAAGCCCTAAGGTTAGTTTAAAAATGCCTTCCATTTTGTCATAACCAAAATCTTTTGCGTAAAAATGCAGGTCGTCCTGTTCGTTTGAAGCATCCGAATAGTACAGTATATAATTAAATTCATATTTATAATTCTTCATATTGTAAAAAATTTAATCCCTTTCCGTTACCGCACAAATCCTGTCGTGTGGTTTTATGATTACAAAGCAAACTTTTAAAAGACTCATCAATTATGTTTTTATTAAAGATAGTTTCTTTGAGAAAGTTAATAAAAACCACACCGTATAATCGTACAGTAGCTAGGGTAATAATCTATCTTATTTGTATCAGCTATTACCTCCATGAATTCATTTCATAGTTTGAAAAATTCATTTTCATATCTTCTATCCTTTCTTCAAGGGCTTTACTACCTGTCTGCAGATAGGTTTCTTTCTCAGATTCGTTCAGGGTGTACATGACATCGAATCCCGGAGCTGGCCTACCAATGGGAACTGATACGGTAATATGGCTCCCCTCTTCATAGATATAATATTCCCATTCTTTTTTTTCCAGTAGTTTCTTTTCTTTCATGATTTTGTATTGATCTGGTTGAATGTGTTTCTTCCAGCCTTATCATGGCAAATACCTTCTAAAAACAACATATATCGTCCCGGCTGATATTCTCCACAGGAAAACAGGTAGAATGCATCATTTTTCTTTAGATAATAAATTTCTAACCCCTTTTCAGAGGTATACTTTTCAATAAAACTATTGATGAAATTGAATTTGCATTCTTTAATAATGGCACCAAAACTCCTATCTCCTATTTCTTTTTTTAATTCTCTTAATGGATTGTCATAAAAATCACTGAATTTGAACTTTTGATTTCCAATTTCAAAAACTTCTTTTACACCTGCTGCTTCATCTCCATCAAATAATTTCTGCTTAATGATTTCAATGTTTTCCATCATAGCGGGATATAATGAGATTCCCCAAACGGCATCCTGCAGCCTATTAGCATACTCTGTATCGGCTTCCTCGCCAGGAAAATTCCTTACGACCATTACAGCCATTGGATATTTTTGATAAGCCTCCTCTTCCGTGTACACTCCATGATCTTCAATGACTGTTTTCTTTATATCCACCAATTGATTATAAAAAGAGATGTTCATTGGATCATTGGGAAATTGCTCATATTCTTCCTTTGCCTGTGCTAAAGCTTTTTCAACGATTTCACGATAATATTTTTTCGTTAACCGTTCTTCTAAATCGGTGTACACTGGTCTGTTCTTATCCATTGAAACTTTTTTCTGCTTCTTCTATATTGTAAGCAATCCGACTATCCTGACTGATCAAAGGTCTAAAAACATCCAGGTATTTCCTCCCTATATTTTTGTCATAATGAACCACTACGGGAAGCAGCTGGCTGGCCTGGTAATATCTTCTGTTTTCCAGGGCAGTCTGCATGGCCTGTTCTATTTCCTTTAAAAGTGGGCTGCAATCTTTCTCTAAAAGAAAGGTCTTCAGATTAGATTCAAAAAACCGGGTGCCGTACAGCTCTAAAAATTGCCTGATATAAGGATACAATTCCTGTTCGCTTTTCCCATTAAATGTTGAAATGTATAATGCATCAGTAATGATATCATACCCATTGTCTTCACCATGGAGTCTGTGGGGTTCAAAATTGTCTTTTTCGTCCCATTTTTCGGCAACGAAACGATCAAGCAGCTCAAAGCCTTCCGGTACAGACCATGCGAGTAAAATAAGCATTGCCTGATACGCAATATAACGGTCTTCATACTGAAGAAGATGTTTTAATTGTTGAACCCGTTCAAAATCTATTTTTTTAAGGAGCTGTACTTCATTCAAATCGTAGCCTTCGAAGCCCTCCTCATTGTAGTAGTAAAGGAGCTCATGGAGTTGGTTATTCATTTCATTAGTCTTTATAAGTGGTTTGAATAGTATCCGAAATATTCAATACCAGATTTTAAAAATACAAACTTTCTTTGTGATACGGAATTTCTTTACACTTTTACAGGTTTTGTCATTCTTTATACACAATGAGATTCATACAATTTGTTTTTTTCAACCATTTTAGATCATTAAAGAAGGCTAATATCTTCCTCCAAAGGTAAGTACACTTTAGAGAAAAATCAGAGATTTTCAGAAACCTAAAATAGCTCAACTGCCTGAAAACGTTTATGGTTAAAGTAAAAACTCGCAACCATGTCTAGGCTCAAAGTCTTGGCACAGTTTAGTTTCCATTTCAAAAGAACCTAAATATTGTATAATTTAAAATATTTAAAAAAACACAAAATAAAAGAACTTTGACGTTTAATCCCGGTTTTGTATTATGCCATATAACGGATGTCTTCTGTAATCAATTCCACGTCCTTTGCTCTTATAATAAGGACCATTACACCAATAGCCAATATATATGTTTTTAGTTCTTTGCCATCTTCCAAACAAAAAAGAAATTCAAACATAGGATGGTCTTCCAACCCAAATTCTCTGAGCAATTTATCGGTCTTTAATTTCTGACTTACTTCTTCTACTCCCGTGAATAGAAAACCTGCCGTTACAGATTCTTCTTTTTCTTTATCATAAATGCAGGCTATGGTAAAGACTTTTTTTGATGAATGATAATATTCTATGGATTTATGCCTGTACATCACAGTACCTTCTGACAAAAAAGGGAATACCGGTATTGCTTTCATGATACTAAATTTTTGATTTTTTCCTGTTCTCTGAACATTTCTCTAAAGCCGTCATCTGCCTGATATCCTTCGGCCAGTATATTAAATTCAGTTTCTCCTATCTGAAATATATAATGCTTCAGCAATTTCCCATTAATCTCCATATATTTAGCTTCTTTCTCTTTATTTTTTTTTATGAATACACCAGCCCAGTTACCTGTTTCGTCAATTGCCAAATAATTTTTCCGTTCCTGAATAAGCCTGGTTTTCTGATACATTTCTGATAAACCATGAAAATAATAGGATTTTAAATGATGATCTACCCTGATTCTTATATCTACTAAATAAAACACAGGATCTTCATAATCATCTACAACCCTTATCCAATAGCTGTCCAATATTATTTCGTCAAATTCTTCGAGTATTTTCTTTTTCATTGGGTCAATAGTTTTTTATTTGTTCTATGGATGATTTTCACTCTATCGTCAATCCTCCTGACTTTGGTGATTATAATTTCAAGCAATAATAATAAAAATAAGAGTTGAAAAAATTTATTTTCTAAATTTACTTCTATTACAAAAATTCTTATTTTAATACAAAGGATCGTGTTTTTAAGGCTGGTTAAGCATTAGGATAAAACACATACTTCATCAAATCAATTAAAGACATATTCTTTCTTTGCTTCCCAGAGTATGCATTATTAAATTAAAAACTTGGCGTCTGTAAAATTTCTATTCAGATGGACTTCATTTTGCTTAGCTATCTCATTTTTATGGCTGATGTAACCTTCTTTACCCATTTCTGAAGTACCTGCAACCCCTTATATAAGTATCTTTACCCCTTTAGGTAAAGGGACATCCCCCCTTTGGAAGTACCTATACCCCCTTATACAAGTACCTGTACCCCCTTAGGTACGGGGCTAGCCCCCCTTCGGAAGTACCTAAAGGCCGTTCACCAAGTACCTCGAGGCTCTTCCACCAAGCCTACAGGCCTCTGGAAGGCCATGTACCCTTTTTAAGCCTCCATTCGGCAGCAGAACATCTATCTATCTCTTCCCTCTCCTTTCAAGAATGAGGTGCGCAGCATCCAGCATTTTCGTCAGATGAATGTACGGACTGACGATATTACTTTCCGGTATATTGCCGTAGGCTCCCAGTGAAAAGTAGACCATGCCGGATATAAAATAGTCAAACTCTTTGATGCTGTATTCTTCAAATGCTTTTTTGAAGACGCGCAAAGGATTTTGGTATTCTTTCTCAGAAAGTAAACCGGGAAGCCAGGGAGAAACATTTTCTAAGGGAGTGTTGGTACGCCTTTTCTTTTTCTTCAGCGTAATAAGATAGCCAGCACGGATAAACGACTGCATCGACTGGCGGAAATGAAAAATAGCAGAGGGATCATCTTTTAGCCATGTATTTCCTTTTACTGCACAGTTTATAATATTGTTCAGCTTCTCTTTAGAGGCAGCCAGCTCATTGAACTTAAAAAAATTCTCCATAAGCTCTACTCCGGAATCTTTTTTAGGATCTTCCAAAAAATGGGCTTCAAAGTCTGTTCTTCTATTTTTCATGCGGTTGTTTTTTGTAATTAAGTAATTATTTATTTTCATCATTCATTAATTCCAGGGATTGAACACAGCTCTTCCTGTACCATGAAGATTTCATGATATCAGCAGCTGAACTTTTGTTTAATACTATTTGTTTTCTGTTACACGTTTTACCGGTTGTAAAATGGGAGGAAGCCCTGTCAATGCCGGACTTCCCACCCATACAAGACAAAAAATAAAAACTTATGATAAAATTTGTGTTTTTCAGAAAGCCCGAAGGCCGCAACGGATTGTACACCCCATTGTAACGCGTCATGATACTTTATGCGGTAAAGCGGGCTTAGAAAATGAGAATTGTAGAAAAGCAGAACGGCATGAAAATAAAAACGGCATGGGACTCTACAATATCCGATTCGGGGCACTGGTATACCTTGCATACAGATAAGAGAGCCCACGCCTAGGTCGTGAGCTGTTTACTTATCCTCTCGTATGCTAAAAATTACCAGTTTTCGAATCGAGATTCTAAGCAATAGCTTCTATTATTCTTTGAAGTATCGCAAAACTACATTAATTTTTTAATGTAACATTTTGCTAATATACAAATTTATTTACACATGTGTAATTGTTGCAATGCTTTTTTATTAGTCCTTTTGTTTTCATGAAAAAACAAATTAAAATAAGTGAATTAACAGAAGCTATATCAGCGGTTATAAAAGATCTTTACAAAGAAAGAGGTACTGCTGTATTAGATGAAAATAATCAGTATTTTAATGAGATAGGCAAAAATTTAGGATTAGAAAGGTACACCTCCACCGATCATAATGTGACTTGTAGTAAACTATTTGCCATATGCGACTTTTTTGAAATTTCAATGTCTGAATTTTTCATAAAGGTTGAAGAGAAAAATAAATTGCTCAAATTTGATAAGAAAAGACAAGGCTCATTAGTGCTAAAAGCCTATGAGGACGCTGAAAAAAATAATAACAAATCCTAACGTTTCGTTAGGATTTTCTTGTTCTTTGAAGTATCGCAAAGCTACATTTATTGTAGCTTATTTTACAAATATAAAACAACTCCTCAAAATATGTATTATAGTACATAATATTTTTTGATGTTTTTCATTCACTTTGATTTATGAATGAATCATTAGAAGAAATAGAAAGATTTGTTATAACCCGTATAAAAGAAATACGAGAATCAAAGGGTATTACTCAAGAAGAACTTTCTCTTTCTATCGGTAAAAATATTGGATTTATTTCGCAGATAGAAGCTCCTTCGAAAAAAGCTAAATATAATGTCATCCATCTAAATTTAATTGCAATAGCATTAGGTTGCTCAATTAAAGATTTCTTCCCCGATGAACCTATTAAAGAGAAGAAATATGATATTAAAGAAATCAAACCTAATAAATCCTGACGAAAAAGTCGGGATTTATTTATGATCAAATTGTTCAGGCTTACCCTTATATTATTTAAAAAATATCCCGAACTTTATGGTAAATTAAGCTTTATGACCCATAGTGCATAATTATTAAAAATTCTATACATATCAAATATTACCATGAAACAAAATACAGATAAAAAACCTGCCAAAACCTGCTATAATCATCTTGGCGGGAAACTGGGAATGCTCCTTCTGGAAGAGTTTATTAATAAAGGATGGATTGCAAAAGAACATGCCACCGACAAGTATTTTTATATTACCGATGAGGGTACAAAGGGATTTACAAAACTCGGGATTGATCTTTCACAAATAAAATCGGAAGATCTCCAAAAGTAATCTAAACGAAGGTATACTGCGCTACCCATTTACGACTAAAAAAGGCCCGGATTATAAAATCCAGACCTTACTTTTTTCATTGATCCACTGAACGGGATCATTTATTTTTCGCAGTGATGATCATCACTCTAACTTAAAAAGGAAATACACCACTTTAGCCCTGCTCTCCATAGTTTTCTGACTTTGACCATATAAAAAGGAGATTATTTTTATTTTACTGGCTCAAAGTGAGAAAATTTAACATACTTAATGTTCATTATTTATCAATTAATATAGTAAAAAAATCTACATTTTTAAATTATTATTTAAATAAATTAACGAGTTTTATTATCATTCAATAAATTGATATTCAAATAATTAAAACCAAAAACCTCTCTCCGCCGTATGATTTATATACTTATATTTAGTACTTAATTTTAAATATTTTAATGCAATGAGAAAGCTTAAAAAATTATCTCGAAATGACCTTAAGGAAGTAAAAGGAGGTCAAGTTTAGATTGCAGTAACTAAATGTGGTTTCACAGCTACAACTACTCAAGACTGGACTGCTGAAGAGGCAAATGCTTGGGTTGATGAAATTGAAAAAAATTACTGTCAGCCGGCTACACACAGTGGTACTAGTAAGAATTTGGCATAATGTCAATTAATACACTTATGGTTAAAATCACTATACCATAAGTGCAATTTTATAATGAAAATATCTCTTATGCATTATTATAAAAAGCTACTTCAACTATTCATTTTATTTTATAGCATTCTATTTTATGCTCAATCATACAAACAGGATACTTTGCGTGGTGAGTTTACTTATCAGCTAAAAGCTAAATTTGATATACGCACTGAGAATAGATATGAAGAACTATTTTCATTACAGATAGCTGACAAACGTGCATTTTTTGCAAGTACCATATCATTGAAGGGTGACTCAGTAATGGAGAATTCAAGAACAACAACGAATAATCCCGATGGAAGCATCACTCTTAGCTATAAAGAAGGGGTTGTGATTCCAAAAACAAATTTATCATTTACCATTATACAATCCAATGAAAATGTCCAATACTTTAGATGGGTTGGCATGTCAGTACTCACCTATAAAGAACCAGTAATAAAGAATTGGAAACTTGTAGATGAAACAAAAATAATTAATACAATTAGTTGTAAAAAAGCAGAAGCTACCTTTAAAGGAAGAAATTGGATTGCATGGTATTCTCCTGAAATTCCGCTACCCTATGGTCCATATAAATTTAGTGGATTACCAGGATTAATAATTAAGATATCAGATGATAAAGGAGATTATAGCTTTGAGCTTGTAAAATCTGTATCTGATTCTAAATTGAAAGGAAAACTAATTAACATTAAGAAAAGCAGATTTACCGGAGCAATAGAAACAACACAACCGAAACTTAAACAGGCATTAAGAAATGCAGATGCCAATGCAGCTGCTGTACTTGCAAGTTATGGAACCACAATCATAAAAGGGCAGGAAATGGTAAGACAAAGAGAAAAAGAAAGAGAAGAAAACCAAAAATATGAAAATCCATTAGAATTAGAATAAAAGAACATGGTCCCGTAAAGCATGTATAAGCTAAAAAACAAAGGCTCAGAGTATAAAAATCCAAGCCTTATTTTTTTGATCCATTCAACGGGATCATTTCTTTTTCGCAGTGCTGATTAATCTACTTTGAAGAAGAAATAGGCTACAGCCGCCCACTCTTTTTTAATGCCCCTTGCATAGCCAATAGTACTGTGGCTGCTGTTTTCTACCGTTCCATCGTCTTTGATATAACCCATGGTGGAATGACTGCTGTTTTCTACAGTACCGTCACTTTTGACATAGCCTACGGTAGAACGGCTTTTGTTTTCTATAGTCCCATCGCTTTTGATGTACCCGATGGTGGAGTGGCTTTTATTTTCGATTGTTCCATCTGACTTGATATACCCCACAGTGGAATGGCTGCTGTTTTCAATGGTTCCGTCAGATTTGATATAGCCTTTTGTGCTGTGGCTTCCCGACTCTATCGTTTGTGCACTTGCTATAGAAAGGCCGAAGAGAAGAAAGGAAATAATTCCTATTTTTTTCATGATTTTAAAATTTTAATAAGGTTATTGTTTTTGATTTCTTAAAGATATTAAACTTGTTTACACTTTTACAAATTTCGCATTCTTTAGTTACAAAGAAATTCATGTAACCTGATATTTTAAGCCTCTTTTATCTGATCTGTTTTTAAAGAATAGTGCCACTTATCAATAAGTGACACTACTTTTAAACATAAATGTAATAAATATTTAATTTTTTCAAAAGAAATATCCGCGTAAATTCTCTTTTAAAAACTCAGGTTATCAGGATTTTAAATCTCAATAAGCCAGTTTTTAAAATTATTTATCGCTTGATCACTTTTACTGTTTTTACAAAGCCATCAGCTCCATTTACTTTCACCTGATAAACCCCTGATAAAAGAACAGAAACATCAAGTGTTCCTTTAGTATCATTGATCGTTTTCGTAAGTACCGGTTTCCCTGCGGTATTGAAAACCGTTACCGAAAGAATCTTTTGGTCATACGAGATTGTCAGGATATCCTGTACAGGATTTGGATAAACTTTCAGCTGATCTGCCTTCGCTGAAATTTCATTAGCCGTTTTTGCTGAACCTCCATTAAAAACTACAATCGCTGCAGGGCAGGCAACAGGCGTGAAAATTTTCCTTTGAATATTGGTCCCATCTCCTATTGTTCCCCAGGTATTCTGACCACTGATGGCTAAAAATCCATTAGCATTTACAGCCAGTGTATTATTTCCCCCTGCTGCAATATTCTCCCAATTGGAAGCTGTCCCAATACGCATCGGTGCAGATCTGTGTGTCTCTGTACCATCACCTAATTGGCCCAAACCATTATGTCCCCATGTCCAGAGACTTCCATCTGTTTTAGTGGCAATAACAGAACCATTAAAGTTGGTGTTAATACTTCTCCAATTTGCATCTGTTCCCACCTGTGTTGGGATATTCCTTGAACCTGTACTTCCGTCACCTAACTGGCCCCATTTATTATCTCCCCATGTCCAAAGCGTTCCGTCTGTTTTAATGGCTATCGAGTGGCTTCCTCCTTCATCAATATCTTTCCAATTCGTTGCTGTACCTATTTGAACAGGAAAAGTGCTTGCTGCAGAAATACCATTACCTAACTGTCCTTTGGAATTATCTCCCCAGGCCCATAGCGTTCCATCTGTTTTTATGGCGAGCGTATGATTTCCTTTGGATGTGGCAACGAGCCAGTCTGCTGCTGTTCCTATTTGCACCGGTAAGGTTTTATTGACCGTTGTACTATCTCCTAATTGTCCTTTGGAATTACCTCCCCAACTCCACAGTGTTCCATTTGATTTTATAGCTACTGTATGGCTATATCCAGCGACAACACTTACCCAGTCTGTTGCTGTTCCTACCTGTGTTGGCGTATTTCTCTTGGTTGTAGTTCCATCCCCTAACTGTCCCCAGTAATTATTCCCCCAGGTCCAAAGTGTTCCATCTGCTTTGATTCCTGCGGAATAAGAAGTTCCAGCAGCTATTTTCGTCCAGTTATTTGCAGTTCCAACTGGTGTTGGCTTATTTTTATCAATATTGGTTCCATCTCCCAGCTGTCCGTCAAAATTATCGCCCCAGGCCCATAGTGTTCCATCTGCTTTGAGCCCTATCGCATGAGAATTCCCAGCTTTAGCACTTTGCCAGCATCCGGTTTCAGTTGTAGGAAGTGTGGTAAAAGAACCTCCTGCTATCCAATCTACCCAGCTGAAGCCGCAATCAGGTGCCACCCACCAGTAATAAGTGGTATCAGGTAATAAATTAGTCAAATTGACTGTTGTAGAGGGAGTAGCTCCATTATTTCCTCCAATAGCAGGATTGGTGCTGTAAAGATACAGATATCCATTACTGGGAGCCTGAGTGGCTGCGGTCCAGTTAATAGTAGCCTTTGAAGAAGTAATATTGGTTGCTGCCAATTGTGTGGGAGGAATGCAAACCCCCGGACAATCAATAGAAATAAATGTATTTTTATCATTGTTGACGGTATTGGTAGTAGAAGTTCCGTCACCCAGCTGTCCGTAATTATTTACTCCACAAACCTTTAAAGAACCGTCAATAGTTTTTACAAGCACATGATTTTTTCCGGCAAAAATCTGTAAGTTGTCCGTAGAAGAGCCTACCTGTACTGGTGATGCTCCACCATTGGCTGATCCACTGGTACCATTACCCAAATGTCCGTAATAATTATACCCCCATGACCAAAGTGTTCCATCTGCTCTCGTTGCAAATGTAGCCCCATTTCTGGCAGATGCATTGAGCCAGTTGGTTGCCGTTCCTATTTGGGCAGGAATATTGCTGCTGACCGTCGTTCCATTTCCTAATTGTCCATAAACATTCGAGCCCCATGTCCATAGCGTACCATCTGTTTTGACCGCTACCGAATAACCATCAGAAGCATCAACACTTTTCCAGTTGATATCGGTTCCTATTTGGGTCGGGATCATTTTTATAATTTTGGTTCCATCTCCTAACCGCCCGTCAAAATTAGTTCCCCAGGCCCATAATGTCCCATCTGTTTTGATTCCTGCAGAATAGTTATTGCCAGCATCAACACTTTTCCAATCCGTAGCGGTTCCGATTTGCGTTGGGGTCTTTTTTGTAATTTTAGTTCCGTCACCTAATTGGCCATCACTATTATTCCCCCAAGCCCATAATGTTCCATCTGTTTTGAGTCCTGCCACATGATTTTCTCCTATGCTGACACTCTGCCAGTTGTTGGCTGTCCCCACCTGTATTGGAATTCTTTTTGAAACAGTAGTTCCGTCACCTAACTGTCCATAATCATTATCTCCCCATGCCCACAGTGTTCCATCTGTTTTGATAGCAAAAGTCTGGTCATTGCCGGCAATAACAATTTTCCAATCTCTTAATATTCCTATTCGGGTCGGGACCTTTTTGCCGTTGACGTTTAGGTCGGCCAGTTGCCCGGAGAAATTAACTCCCCAGCCCCACAATGAGCCGTCTGTTTTTATTCCTACTGAATGGTCATTACCTGCACCAAGACTTTGCCAGCATTGGGCAAAGGAATGCAAACTGATGAATACAAATAATAAAAGTATTTTTCTCATATTTTAGATTTTGTCATATTTTCCTACTCATATAGCTTTTCGGTTCCGCTTCGTTTGAATGGTTTCTGAACTCCATGAAAAAGTGATCTCTGAGAGAAGACTTTTTGCCAACTAAAACCTGTTCTTGCAAAAACAAGAATTTTAATCGGTGAATCAACGTTGATTTTGATAATGTTTTGATTGATCAGATAGTGCAGTACTACAACTGATACAACAGCAGACTTCATCCAACTTCCCTAAGAGCATTTCTGTTTTCCAAATCGATAACGGAATATCCGTTGTACCTTATTATCGGGTAATTTGAGGAAACAATCAAATTAACCATATTGATTAAATACGATTGGTAGCTCTGAAAAAATTTTGAAGACTTACTATTGTTCTATATTGTTTGAAACAATCAGTTGTGATAAACTAGTAAAATAAATACAGTGTAGCTGTGTACATTTTCATGGTTTAATTAATTTTCAAGATTAGTTTATTAGTTTTTTTGTAACAATATCATCAATGATGGTATTATTTTCTCAATTGCAAAAGTAAATTTTTCCAGATATCTATCAAATAGTTGTTGAAAAATAATGCTGATTTTATTTTTTATGTACATTTTTTATTTTAAAATGCCATACTGAGAATATTTTTTGTAGCACAACGAGGATTTGACCCCTTTAGTATTTTTATATCTATATCGTACTGAATATTTTTTCGGAAAAGGGAAGATTTGTATTATAACAGAAAAGTAAAAAACCTCCCTTATATAAGGAGGTAATTTGTTTTTTTAGAAATGATAAATTTGAAAGATTACTCTCAAATATAACTAGTTTTATATCAGCATCTGACAGTAGCTATAATACGATGTGAAACTATCTTTAATTATTATCACAACAAAAGAATATGATTTAATTTAAAAGGAAAGAGTTCGATAGAATCCCGAACTCTTTATGATCAAAAGTTGTTTAAACTTTGTAGACTGTTTACAGTCGCATTGTTTACTTCGAAAAGAACAGATCAGCTTCTGCTTTTCTTCTGCGGATCAAACCGTTTAAAACTTTTCCTCCGGCAGTAATATATTTGGTGGTGAACCAGTTTCTGATTTCGGACTCTCCTGCTTTTTTATTGACTAAAGAAAATAGCGTATCAGATCCTCCGGTATTGTAAGTATGTGATACAAGGGCATCATATTGATTTTGGGTAAGGACCACTTTCACTTTATTGCTGACAATTTTTTCGTAAGTTGGTAAAACAGTCGAAAATAATTCTGTCGCTTTTTCTCTTGTGATTGCGGGATCTTTCATGGTGACCTTCTTTCCTCCCGGATAGTAGGTATTACCATAACCTATCGTTGGAATTCCTGCTGAATCCAGATAAGGACTAGAGCTGAAGCCTTCAAATGATACAATCAGATTGATTCCTTTTTGTGATGTTTTCATTTCTTAAAATATTTATAGGTGAAAAAGATGAGTATTAAGGTGATTCCAAGAATGGTAATGAAGATCCAGGCTGCGATATCAAATCCATTAAGTTTTATTTTTTTGGTTTCTTCAGAGACTTTTGAAGTCACTTCTTTGGTAGTTTCTTTTGAAGCTGTTGTCTGGGTTATATCCTGAATAGCATAGACAGCTTCGCTCTTTTTAATCTCAGATTTTTGACTACCAGCCTTTGTATAATGATTACTGATGGTATATTCTGCGTTTCCCATTATAGAAATGCTTTGAATAGTATCGCTTCCCACAACATTATGGAATACAAAGGGATTGGAGGTATCAGATTTCCCTTTGATCAGCAGGTCTCCGGATATTTTATTGTTCTCTTCCCTCAACGTAGCACCTGTAGATTCGCTTTGAATTGATTGTAAGGTCTGTAAGACTGAAGAATCAACTTTCACTTTTTCTGTTGCTTTTGTATTCTCTTTATATGTGGTTGTAATTTTGTGTTTGCTTCGGCAGCCCAACAAGAGGCCGCAGAATATGATCAATAGAAGAACCTTTGCTTTCATTAGTTTTTGTTTTTAAAATTGAATGCGTTTACCTGTGTGATTTTTTTATGAAAAGATCTTTTCTTCTTTTACATATTCTTTTTTGATCCCGTCTAATAACATCTCTATGCTTACTTTGTAACCTGGTTCATTCAACGCAATTGTTTTTAAACTTACATCCTGTATTACGTTCATAATATTAGAACCTGTGAGCTCGTATCGTTTGGCGATTTCTTCCAGATCAATGTCTTCAAGGTTTAATTGTTCGGGTAAATTCTGCTGCCAGATACGCAGACGCTCTTCATGCTTTGGATTATTGAATTGTATGCAGCTATGAAAGCGTCGCGTAAAGGCTTTATCCATATTATTTTTAAAGTTGGATGCCAAAATGATAAGTCCTGAGAATGTTTCTATCTTTTGTAACAAATAAGAAACTTCCTGATTGGCATATTTGTCATGGGCATCTCTTACTGAGGTTCGTTTTCCGAAAATAGCGTCTGCCTCATCAAAAAATAAAATCCAGTTTTTATTTTCTGCTTTGTCAAATAACTTAGCCAACTGCTTTTCTGTTTCTCCGATATATTTTGAGACCAGCATAGAAACATCGACTCTAAAGACCGGACGTTTGGTGTATTTCCCCAAGAGGCTGGCGGCAAGAGTTTTTCCGGTTCCCGGTTCTCCATAAAACAACACCCGGAAGCCCGGCTTAAGTTTTTTCTGCATGTCCCAGTCTTCCATAAGTATCCGGCTGCTGTTGTACCAGGCCTCAATGCTTTGAAGTTCATCTAATGTGGCGGGCGGGAGTATCAGATCTGTCCATGACCGGCGCGTATGTAGTTGCTCTGCCGGAAAGTCATTACTCATTTTTGGCAATAGTTCTGTTCCAAACATCAGAGTATTAAAAGCTTCATAATGAATATTTATCTGGCTATTCAGTGAGGTATGCTCATGTGCTGAGCCTGAAAAGACAATAAGCTCTTCTTTAATCAAAACTGAATTTGAGCCGAAATAATCCATTACTTTCAATCGCTCTGAAATGCTGTCTCCACCCAAAATATACTGAACAGCCTGAACTGTTGGATAAAAGAGCCTGCCGTTATCATTGGTTGAACAGAAGTCAAACAGGACACTACCTGGAAACTCTAAATAAATGCGTTTCAGCAATGACGGATCCAATCTTGGTAGTAAAGCCATTAAAAGAATAACAACTTCCTGATGGGCAAGCTCTTTCCCTGAAATATAGTCTCCTAATTGAAAACCTTCATGGTCACTAGTTTTAAATTCAGGTGCTCCAACATTAAAATGTTCTGAAGAATTGTTTATACGCCATGTAATAACCTCTTCTAAATGCGTAAATAATTTTTGTATTTGTTTTGCCTCCATTGGTTTTTTAGTCTTTTTTATTTTTGAAAAACACCTGTTATTTTACCCGTAAAAAGTAATAAACCTCAAACGAAAAGCAGCTCACATTGGAGAGTCTCACCAGAACCG
>NZ_JBYOKO010000013.1:0-152517 GCF_057799275.1 Chryseobacterium sp. 14P4.3.2 | reverse complement strand
CAGGACTAGTACCCTTTTTTATTTAGACTTAAAATTTCTTTGGTTCTGGAATGATCTTTTGGTAACGTGAAATCTATTTTTGAAGGATCCTCTACCTGTCCGAATTTCATATTTTAAGTTTTTGTGAAGTTAAATGATCTGACAAATATAATGTAAAACCTTAAAAAAATAAATTTTTTCTAAGCAAAGCTTCTTTTTTAAAAAGCTGTAAATCCTTTGATTTTAATCCAAATATTTTCTGACTTTCGTTTCTTTAGCTTCGATTTTAGAAGAAAGGGGTCAGCAATGAAAAAATAGCTGAAAAAAGTACCCGTAAAAGATGTATATTTTTCATCTTATTTATAAATTTTATGAAAATTTATTAGTGGTAATTCTCAAAATTAAAGAAATGGTCTTGATTTGATTTGTTATCCTGTTTTGGAGTGTATGGTTTTGTTTTTCAGTGTTTTGTTGTTTGATAAAGGCTGTCATTATTCCTGAATAGTGACAGCCTTTTCCTTGTATATCCCATCTTTTCAGGTTAGTTTTGCAGCCCCTTAAAAACAGTGCCGATAGGTTGTGAAAAAACAATATTTATTTTCAGCATTCTCATTTTATGATGCACTTTTAAAAGTAAAATAAGATGAAAAAATAGCTTTAATCGGCTTCTGTTTTTGAGTCAGGATCTGATGAATTCTTTTGGTCGCAGAAACCTGCCACAAAAAAACATTGTGTTACCAGAGAAAAGTGATTCATACAATAAGTATTTCCAATACTGTCGTGAAAAACTCACGTGGGATAATTTACTAACAATTAGATTGTACCTTATGAAAAAACGAAAATATATTTTTAAGTCTGTCATTTCACTTCTCATGCTGTTTTGTTGGTCAGTAAAAGCTTTAGCAGCCAATTACTACTGGGTAGGAGGAAGTGGAAACTGGAGTGATATCGGACACTGGCGTACCGTTTCCGGCGGTACAGCATTGCCTACGGTAGTTCCCGGGCCTACAGATAATGTCTTTTTTGATTCTAATTCCGGTTTTACATTGGCCAGCAAAACAATTACACTGAATGTGACGGCCAACTGCTACAATATTAAGTTTTCAGGAAGCGGAGTTGCTCCGGCTTTGACCGGGAACGGTAAAGAACTGAATATCTACGGATCATCCGAGTGGCAGGCGGGCATGTCAGTTGCCGTAACTTCCATTTATTACCGGAACAAAAATACTCCAAAGACCATCAAAAGTAACAGTGTTTCAGTTACTGCTTCCAATGTATTCTTTTATGAAGAAAATAGCATCAGCCTGGCTGATGATTTTTCGGTTTCCGGAAATTTACAGCATAATGCAGGAACCTTTATCTCCGGTAATTATAAGGTAACCTTAGGAAGCTATATCGGAAATTCAGGAACTAAGACCAGAACCCTTACCATGGGAAGTTCGGAGTTCTATATTTCAGGAACTTTTTCTTCAAGAACCCCGTTACTCGTGTTGAATTCCGGTACTTCCGGAATCATTCTTTCCGGAAATAATACAATATTAGATCCTTATGAAGGACAGATATTCTATAATGTAACCTTTGAAAACAGCGGACTCAAATCCAGTTTGGGACTCAGCCAGACGGATAAAGTATATTATAACCGGGTGGAGTTTAAAGGTGACGGAAAGCTTACCAGAGATAATAAGATCAAAGAACTGATCCTTTCAAAAGGTAAAACATACAGTCTGCAGAATAATGCGACACAAACCATTACCTCTTCGCTGAAAGCTCATACACCGGATTGCGGTGCCTGGATTATGATCAATTCCTCACTGTCCGGAACACAGGCTGGTATCGTGGCTGACGCCGGAGTCGATATTGATGTTTCGGGAGTTATTATCAGAGACATTGATGCCTCGGGGGGTGCCGCATTTACAGCCGTAAAATCAGTTGACAGCGGTAACAACACAGGATGGAACTTTCCGGTTTCAGCCAGCCAGAATTTATACTGGGTAGGTGGTAGCGGTAACTGGGATGATAAAGGACACTGGTCCCAGACCAGTGGCGGACCCGGCGGATACTGTATGCCTGGACCTACCGACAATGTTTTTTTTGACAGCCAGTCGGGGTTTACTTCTGCTTCTAAAATGGTAACCATTAATGTGACGGCCAACTGTCATGATATCACTTTTTCCGGAAGTGCTGTTGCACCTGCCTTAAGAGGGTCCGGTAAAGAACTCAATATTTACGGATCTTCAGAATGGCAGATGGGAATGTCTGTGGGCATCATGTCTGTATATTACAGAAATAGCAGAGAGAATAAGACTGTGAAAGCCAATGGAGTCTCTATGGTGGGTGATAACGTATTCTTTGATGAAGAAAATTCTATAAGCCTTTTGGACAACTTAACGGTAGCAGGTGCCTTATTTCATAATGCAGGAACACTTAATACCAATAACTATAAGCTTACACTTGGAAGCTATTACGGAGATTCCGGAACAAGATTGAGAGTCCTTAATATGGGAAGTTCAGACTTCTATATTTCAAGAAGCAGTGGAGGTAGTTTTTCTACAAACAGCTCGACCGCCATTACAGTGAATGCCGGGACCTCTCATATTCATTTTTTAGGGACAACACCTGTAATGAGTCCCTATAAGGACCAGACTTTTTATAATGTAACCTTTGAAGCAGGAACTACCGGAATGCTGGGGCAGTATCAAACGGCTAAGGCATATTATAACCGTGTAGAATTCAGGGGCGATGGAAGTTTTATTGGCGACAGTCAAATCAGTGATCTGATTTTTGCAGAAGGAAAAACATACAGTTTGCAGGATACCTCCACTCAGACCATCACTTCTTCATTGGTAGCTCATGCTTCTGATTGCGGGGATTGGATCATGATCAATTCCTCAACATCCGGTACCCAGGCAAGACTCGTTGCAGCGCATGGCGTAGCTATGGATATTTCAAGAGTAATCATCAGAGATATAGATGCATCAGGAGGAGCTGTATTTACTACATCCGGTTCTGCCGACGGAGGTAACAACACAGGCTGGAATTTTTCAACTTCTGCTGTTCAGAATCTGTATTGGGTAGGTGGAAGTGGCAGCTGGAATGATAAGGCACATTGGTCACCTGCAAGTGGCGGATTGGGGGGATTTTGTATACCCGGGCCTTTTGACAATGTATTTTTTGATGCTGATTCAGGTTTTAGTGGATCAAATAAGACCGTTACTCTGAATGTAACAGCCAATTGTCAAAACATAATCTTTTCAGGAAGTACTGTTGTACCAACCTTGAGTGGCAATGGCAAAGAACTTAATATTTACGGATCATCTGAATGGCAGTCCGGAATGACAGTAGGCATTGGCTCAGTATATTACCGCAATACCAGTACACCGAAAACTATAAAAAGTAATGGAGCTTCAGTCATGGGGGATGTATATTTTGATGAAGAAAGTTCTGTAAGCTTACTGGATGATTTCTCAGCTCTGGGCAAAATTAGGCATCATGTCGGAACATGGAATACAAATGACCACACCGTAACTCTTGGGGCCGGATATTTTGCGAATTATTTTAAAGCAAGACCCAAAATAGCTAATCTGGGAAGCTCAGAACTTTATATTAGCGGTGATAATGGGGCTTTTTCATCAAATGCTTCTGGGCTTATACTAAATGCAGGTACATCTTCTATACATTTTACAGGAGGAAATAGCTTGGTAGATCCTTATACAGGGCAGACATTCAATAATGTGAGCTTTGAAGAAAGTAGTACGTCCGGTCAATTGGGAAAAGAGCAATCCGACAAAGTATATTATAATCACGTAGAGTTTAAAGGCGATGGAAAATTAATGATGGACAATGAGATCAAAGAGTTGATTTTAATGGCTGGAAGAACGTATGCCTTGGAATCTGGAAAGACACAGACTGTTACCGATCATCTGTATGCCAGTGGAAATTCTTGTTTTATACTATTTTTAAAAAGTTCCACAGGTGGAACACAGGCAAATTTAAACGTACAGACACCATCTGCAAATTTTGACTTTGCGAATGTAAAAGATATCAATGCTTCCGGAGAACCGTTACATTTTGGAAGTAAATCTTCGAATACAGGAAATAATAATAATATTATTTTCGACCCATATAGCCCGGGTTCTTTTTCAGGGTTTGCAGGACAGAACTGGAGCTGTGCCGGATTCAACAACAGTAATCCCTCTTCCTATACATTAAGTTCAGCAGGGTTTTATGGAAATCCTTCAACTGTTTATGAGTGGACGAAGATTGATGATCCGGCACATACTGGGATCATCTCTACCAAAGATTCTTTGGATATGAGGCCTTTCGGTTACGGGGTTTATCATATTAAAGTTACCTATTCTACCGCAGGATCAGGTGATTACTGTGTGGTTGAGGAGAGTATTACTGTCAAAAAATGCATACCAAGCATGATCAATCCCGGATTACCCATAAGAAATTATTAAAAATGGTGTTTTTTTAAGCAATTGTCTTAGAGTAAGTTAAGAAACAATGGCTGTTACTATTCGCGAATAATAACAGCCATTTTATTGTACAATGCTTTGTATCCCTATATGTTTGCGGTCAATATGATCCAGGTTCAATGATTTAGAAAGAAATGATTGAGCGGTGATCCTGATCTTATATTATTAAAAAAAACAAAGAATAATGAAAAGAAAAAATGTACTCTTTTTTTTACTGATCTCCAGTCTTGGATTTGCGCAGGTCGGTGTAAATACCACAAGTCCGAAAGCTACTTTAGATGTTGCTCTGCCTGCAGGATATACGTCCGGAACCAAAGCAGGGATTGCTTTCCCTCAACTCTCAGGAAATGATATCGAATCCATCGATACTACCGGACTTAAATCCGGAACCTTAGTCTACAGTACCTCGGCATCTACTGCTTCTGTTAAAGATGTTACAGGACCAGGATATTGGTACTGGAAAGATGCTACCGATAAATGGGAACCGGTACTCGTTAATGCTCCTAAGTTCTTTTATTCCCCTTCCATTCCTATCAATACTGCGGTTTCTTCAGGAACGACAGAAACGATAGATTTGTATACCAATTATACGGGACAGTTTTCTACCCCTATGGCTAGCAGTACCGGTGCATCAGGCAGTATTCCTGTTTATGCAGCCAATGCATTGGAATACTATGTCACCTGGTATGATACTTCCATTTTTGAGAACGTGGCAATTGATGCTGCAGGCAAATTAACTTACAGCGTTCTAAGTACAGTGGATACAAGCAAACCTACCTACATGAATGTCGTTTTTGTGGTCAAGTAATAATCTGTTAACAAGCATATTAACTTTAATTAATGGATTTTCATGATGATAAAACAAAAACAAAATTTTAAATACCTGCTATTCCTCTTCTTCTTTTTATTTTCGATGAAGGGATTTGCTGCCAATTATTATTGGGTAGGGGGAAGCGGAAACTGGAGTGATATCAGCCACTGGCGTACTTCTTCAGGAGGTTCAGGAATCCCTTTGGTTGTACCCGGACAGACGGACGATGTCTTTTTTGATGTGAATTCCGGCTTTACTGCGGCCAGTAAAACGGTTACCGTCAACGTTCCGGCGAATATGCGAGATATCACTTTCTCAGGAAGTGCAGTAGCTCCGATTTTTAAAAGTGTAAGTACTGCTAACCCGATTAATATCTATGGATCTTCCGTTTGGCAGGCAGGTATGGAGATGAGCAGTGTGTACATCTATTACCGGAACAGCAACAGCCCCAAAACGATCACCAGTAATGGTGTTTCCATAGGTACAGATAATGTTTATTTTGAAGAAGCAACCTCAATGAGTCTGCTGGATAACTTTTCTGTTTCCGGTAAAATAACCCATTCGGCGGGTACCTTTAATACCAACAACCATAACGTAACGGCAATGAGCTACTTCGGGGATATCGGGGGCAATCCCAGAACATTGAATATAGGCAGTTCAGATTTTTATATAACAGGTCCTATGTACGATGGGAATTTTTCTGCCGACTCTCCTGTGCTTACTATTAATGCCGGAACGTCTCATATTCACTTTACCGGTGTTACAGGATATCCCAGCGTCAAACCGTATGCCGGCCAGCATTATCATTATATAAGTTTCGAAAAGCCGGGACTGGAAGGTAACCTGGGGTATGATCAGACAGGCAAGGTCTATTACAACCGGATCACCATGAAAGGCAACGGAAAGCTGATCAAAGACAATGAGATTGGTGAACTGGTTCTGGCAGAGGGAAAGACTTATATTTTAGATGGTAGTGCTGCGCAAACAGTAACCACCAAACTGTCTGCCCATATTCCTGACTGTGGTGAACGTATGAGCATTAGCTCATCCACCGCCGGAATCCAGGCAAAACTTATCGCAGCGCCCGGAGTAACGATTGATGTTTCAGGGGTCATGCTTAAAGATATTCAGGCTTCTGGGGGGGCACAATTCATTGCCCTGGAGTCCGCAGATAATGGAAACAATACAGGCTGGACCTTTCCTGCTTCACCGGGAAAGACTTTATACTGGGTCGGAGGAAGCGGTAACTGGAATGACAGAACGCATTGGTCTGCCACAAGCGGAGGAACAGGTGGATACTGTGTCCCGGGACCTAAAGATGATGTTTTCTTTAATACAGGATCAGGCTTTACTTCAGCCAGTAAGACCATTACGGTGAATGCACCTGCCAATATGAGGAATATTACCTTTGCGGGAAGTACAGTACCTCCTGTTTTCAAAAGTGCAAGTACGCTTAACCCGATTAACATCTATGGATCTTCCGAATGGCAGACCGGTATGGAAGTATGGAGTGTGTACATGTATTATCGTAATACCAATACTCCTAAAACGATCATCAGTAACGGAGTTTCAATACGTGTTGATGATGTGTATTTTGAGGAAGAAGCTTCAATAAGCTTAGTGGATGACTATGCACTGACTTTCGGAACTCTATGGCATAATGCCGGAGTATTTACAACAAATAACCATAAAGTACTGGTAGGAGGATATAATGCGAATTCCGGATCCAAGCCCAGAACACTTAATTTGGGAAGTTCTGAATTTACCGTAACGTCAATCAACAGCGGTGTTTTTTCTGCAACATCAACATTATTAACATTAAATGCAGGTACTTCCCATATCCGTTTTACCGGGAATGGAAATTGTAAGCTCTTGCCATACGCAGGTCAGCATTATTATAATGTGACTTTTGAAAATAACGGAACTGCTACTCTTGGATATTTTAATCCGACCGGAAAAGTGTATTATAACCGTGTAGAATTTAAAGATGATGGGATACTGGTAAGTGATAATGAGTTTAGAGAGCTCTTGTTTGCTGAAGACAAAACCTACAGTCTGGAAGCAGGCAAAACACAAATGGTGGCCACCCGTTTTTCAGCCCACCCTTCCACCTGTGGCGGACAGATTACGATTGCTTCTTCATCAGCCGGAACTCAGGCAAAGCTGGAGGCTGCTTCAGGAACGGTGATCGATGTTTCCGGAGCGGTGATCAAAGATATCAATGCTTCAGGAGGCGCTGTATTTACCGCTGTACAATCTGTGGATAATGGAAATAATACAGGCTGGATATTTCCTGCTTCTGCTGCCAAGACCTTATACTGGGTAGGGGGGAGTGGAAATTGGAATGACGTCACCCATTGGTCTCTGAGTTCTTCCGGATCCGGAGGAGCTTGTGTTCCCGGTCCTAAAGACGATGTCTTTTTTGATGTGAATTCCGGCTTTACTGCGGCCAGTAAAACGGTTACCGTCAACGTTCCGGCGAATATGCGAGATATCACTTTCTCAGGAAGTGCAGTAGCTCCGATTTTTAAAAGTGTAAGTACTGCTAACCCGATTAATATCTATGGATCTTCCGTTTGGCAGGCAGGTATGGAGATGAGCAGTGTGTACATCTATTACCGGAACAGCAACAGCCCCAAAACGATCACCAGTAATGGTGTTTCCATAGGTACAGATAATGTTTATTTTGAAGAAGCAACCTCAATGAGTCTGCTGGATAACTTTTCTGTTTCCGGTAAAATAACCCATTCGGCGGGTACCTTTAATACCAACAACCATAACGTAACGGCAATGAGCTACTTCGGGGATATCGGGGGCAATCCCAGAACATTGAATATAGGCAGTTCAGATTTTTATATAACAGGTCCTATGTACGATGGGAATTTTTCTGCCGACTCTCCTGTGCTTACTATTAATGCCGGAACGTCTCATATTCACTTTACCGGTGTTACAGGATATCCCAGCGTCAAACCGTATGCCGGCCAGCATTATCATTATATAAGTTTCGAAAAGCCGGGACTGGAAGGTAACCTGGGGTATGATCAGACAGGCAAGGTCTATTACAACCGGATCACCATGAAAGGCAACGGAAAGCTGATCAAAGACAATGAGATTGGTGAACTGGTTCTGGCAGAGGGAAAGACTTATATTTTAGATGGTAGTGCTGCGCAAACAGTAACCACCAAACTGTCTGCCCATATTCCTGACTGTGGTGAACGTATGAGCATTAGCTCATCCACCGCCGGAATCCAGGCAAAACTTATCGCAGCGCCCGGAGTAACGATTGATGTTTCAGGGGTCATGCTTAAAGATATTCAGGCTTCTGGGGGGGCACAATTCATTGCCCTGGAGTCCGCAGATAATGGAAACAATACAGGCTGGACCTTTCCTGCTTCACCGGGAAAGACTTTATACTGGGTCGGAGGAAGCGGTAACTGGAATGACAGAACGCATTGGTCTGCCACAAGCGGAGGAACAGGTGGATACTGTGTCCCGGGACCTAAAGATGATGTTTTCTTTAATACAGGATCAGGCTTTACTTCAGCCAGTAAGACCATTACGGTGAATGCACCTGCCAATATGAGGAATATTACCTTTGCGGGAAGTACAGTACCTCCTGTTTTCAAAAGTGCAAGTACGCTTAACCCGATTAACATCTATGGATCTTCCGAATGGCAGACCGGTATGGAAGTATGGAGTGTGTACATGTATTATCGTAATACCAATACTCCTAAAACGATCATCAGTAACGGAGTTTCAATACGTGTTGATGATGTGTATTTTGAGGAAGAAGCTTCAATAAGCTTAGTGGATGACTATGCACTGACTTTCGGAACTCTATGGCATAATGCCGGAGTATTTACAACAAATAACCATAAAGTACTGGTAGGAGGATATAATGCGAATTCCGGATCCAAGCCCAGAACACTTAATTTGGGAAGTTCTGAATTTACCGTAACGTCAATCAACAGCGGTGTTTTTTCTGCAACATCAACATTATTAACATTAAATGCAGGTACTTCCCATATCCGTTTTACCGGGAATGGAAGCTGCCAACTTTTGCCTTACGCAGGACAGCAGTATCACAATGTGACCTTCGAAAATAATGGGAGTGCAGCCCTTGGCGATGATGGTACCGGAACTGTAGGGTACAATACCATGACTCTGAAAGGAAACACCATCATAAACGGGGACAATCAGTTTAAAGAACTGATTTTAACCGGAGCTAAAAAGTATACCTTACAGGCAGGTAAAACCCAAAAAGTGACGGAACAGTTGTATGCCAACGGAAGTGCATGCTACAAACTGGAGATGGTAAGTTCAGTACCAGGGACCAAAGCATTGCTGAATGTGGAGGCAGGAGCTTCAAGTTTTGATTTTGCCAATATAAAGGATATTGACGCTTCAGGAATACCATTGCATTTCGGAGCCAAGTCCAGTGATGGAGGAAATAATACCAATATGAGTTTTGCTCCATACGATCCCGGACTCTTTTCGGGGTTTGCAGGCCAGGACTGGAGCTGTACCCGATTTAACAATACAGATCCCGCTTCGTATACCTTAAGTTCGGCAGGTTTTTTTGGAAATCCTACCGTACAGTATGAATGGACCAAACTGAACGATCCGGCCCATACCGGCGTTATTTCTACAGAAGATTCGCTGGATATGAGACCTTACGGGCTGGGAACCTATCATCTTAAGGTGATCTATTCTACAGAAGGGCCAGGCGAAAGCTGTTCACTGGAAGAAAGTGTTACCGTAGGAAGTTGTATTCCGAGTATGATCAATCCGGGATTACCTTTCAGGAACTATTAGATCAGACTAATAATCTATAATTTTATACTTGATTTTTTAAGAATGGCCACAGGATATTTCCTCTGGCCATTCATTTTGGTCCCTTTTGGATAGCCCGCTTTTCTCTAAGAAAACAAGATGTTTTTTTCGGATATATAATAAAAAGGCGGTCACTATTCACAAATAATGACCGCCTTTTTATTGAATCTCCCGCTTCCGGTGGTTAGTGATTATACTTTTGAAGGGCCTTTGTAATCCCTTTATCAATTTGGTCAACAGCCTGATCTACGGTAAGAGTCCCTGCCAGGGCCTGTGCTGCATATGTTGAAATAACCGTATCTATTTCTGTATAAGCAGAAGTGTTAGGCCTGGCTCTGCCATGAAGCAGCGAGTTGTATAGAATATCGAGATAAGGGATTTTTTCGCGGACGGCAGGATCATCGTACACACTTTTGATGGCGGGTCCGGTTCCGGCTGACAGTGCCCGATGGCGTGCTGCAGCAGCACTGCTAAGGTAGTCGATTACCTTTAAGGCAGCATTGGGATTTTTCGAATAAGCATTGATCGACAGAAAATTAGAACCGATCAAACCTGTTGGATCCTGGCCTTCTCTCCCTGCCCATGCAGGTAATGGGACAATCTTGTAGCTGTTCTGAGTGGAAGGGACTTCTGTATCGATACGGAATTTGGAGGCCGACCAATCGGTAAGTCCGCCTATTGATGGGGTTTTAGCAAAAAAACTGGAAGCACCGACGTTGTTTGTAAACGTCAGAGCCTGAGAAGGAATCACCTGGCTCTGAACACCACTTACCAGGAAATTGAGGACGGCATGAGCCTGAGGAGACTGGAATTTTGAGGTTTTTCCATCCTCACTGATGAGTTCTCCTCCAGCCTGATACAGAAGACTGATCACATTGGCCGTTAGCCCCACACCTCCTGCATTATAAACAAAATTTGAATGAGAAGCAGCGTTAGTATAAAGATTCTGCCATGTTGAAAATTGACCCGTGTTTTCAAAAATAGCAGGACGGTAATAGAACATCATGGCATCTGCTCTGATCGGGATAGCCAGTACCTTTTTATTCAGAGAAACAGAATTAATAATAGAACTGAAAAATTCACCGTTTCTGGTTGCTACATAAGGGGAAAAATCAAGAATCTGTTCTTTTCCGGATAATTTATAGATGGCATAAAAAGGAGTAATAATATCACAGGAACAATCTTTGGCATCCAGGCTTTTGTCGTAGGCATCATCCATATCTCCCGTGTAGGAAAAAGGTTTGACAGTAATGTGGACGCCATTGTTTTGTGCATTGAACGCATCAATCAGAGGCTGATCCATCTGTTCGATTACAGAGGCCAGCAGGGGGAGTGGACAGTAGACCACT
The DNA here is from genome assembly GCF_057799275.1 of Chryseobacterium sp. 14P4.3.2. Lineage (NCBI taxonomy): Bacteria > Pseudomonadati > Bacteroidota > Flavobacteriia > Flavobacteriales > Weeksellaceae > Chryseobacterium > Chryseobacterium sp. 14P4.3.2. The sequence goes on along the minus strand of NZ_JBYOKO010000013.1, from coordinate 141,067 downwards.
TCACCCTTGGCAGTGGCCATCAGTGCCGGGTCAAGCGTGTTGGCAGTCACGGTATCCCGGCTTCTGCATCCAACACTTACCGACAGGACCGACAGGCTGGCAGCGAGAATTCCGAAACGCAAAGGCTTGACGGGCGAAAAATTTTTCCCGGGAGCTATAACGGGAGCATTTCCGGGAATAGGGGAAGCATTGGCTAAATCCTTCTCTTTAGAATCCGTACCATTGAAGCGGCGGGCGTAAACTTTTCCTGAAAAGTCTACCCCAAAACGAAATAAGATTTTGTGCATAATAAATGTTTTTGTTAGTAAAATGAATACTTTATACTGCATGTATAAAATATTGCTTTCTCAATGTATGGCTTTTCTGTTATGCATACGATAATAGTTTATGCTTTATATCAATAGCTCATATAGTAAAATGCCTATAAAATCGATTAAAATTAAATTGTTAACTAAATGTCTGTATTTGGTGAAATATTTTAATTAAACAAGCGGATTGAGTTGTTTAAATCAATACTGCTTGTAGAAGGTTTCGGTCTGCTGGCTTTCTTCCTCCTATTTTTTGTAATAAGCAAATTTAACGGGCAGGCAGGTCTGGATTTTTTGAGTATATATATCTTAATGTAGTGATATATTAAGATTGTTGATTTTCATTGTTGCGAAAATGAACATTTTATACAGGGGTGTATATAATATTGATTTTTCATGGGAATCTTTTTTATTATGCCTGTAATAACAGTTTGTGCTTTATATCAAAGTCTATGCAGTATGATGCTTTTAAATTTAATTTGAATTATATTTTTAATAAAAACATTCAATTTTGGTGATGTTTTAAATAAAATCAATGGATTTAGATTGATTTAATCAATACTATTTTTAAGAGGTTTTCTGTTTCCTAACTTAAATTTATTCATCATCATATTTCTTTTTTTTGCCACAGATAGAAAACAGGTGTCTACATTCCGAATAGTGACAGCCTTTTTATTGTGAGTTTTTTTTTGGCGGGCTAGATTTGCCACTAAGCAAAAAAAACTTGATCAAAGATACTTACGAACCCTATGGTGCAGATGACAAGTGCTCGAGAAAAACTACATAACCACGATTATTAAAATATACCGAATTAGAAAGATCTGGTTCAGGTTTTAAAATAATTGATGATGAATAGTAACAAAAGAAAAATTCCTGGCATGACTCCTTTTGAGTGGAAAGAGTTTCGATATGTTTCAGATGATGGAAATGATGGCTTCCTGAGTAAAAATGATTTGCTGCAAGAGAAAGGTTTATTTGAAAGGCTGACGGAGCAGATAGATCCGCCCATTCCCAAAGAAGGAGGCGCCTTCACAGAAAATTGCAGGCTTTGGCTTCCGTCTGGAGAACTTTTACATGCGCTGTCCTATCACGGCGATAGGGAGGGGTGGAGAAAGCAGATCGAGCAGGGGGCGAAACAGCTAGGCTTGCTAACTGGAAAAATTGTAAAAGATGAAATTATTCTTTCAGATAGCCGAACTTATTTGCTGGTACAATGTACGGTTGAATTTTATTAGACTTAGAATGATGGAATATTTTTAAATTGGTGTTTTTCTAAGTGTTCCTATACAAAGAATTTTCTCTATATTTAAGAAAACAAAGAGGATTCTCAGAAAATAGATCTGTACAACAGGCTATAATAGAACATACAGCTGCTTCCTTCCGGGGGACCAGCTTTTTTTATGCCCTTACTCCTGCTGAAAAATCCCGTTACCCCCTCCGAAGTCCTTCTACCTCGAGGGGCTTCAGAATGGCCTGGAGCGATGTTCATGGCATTTTTTGATGATTCTTCGTGCTTTTATGAACCATGATTCTGTAGAAAAGGCTGTCATTATTCCCGAATAGTGACAGCTATTGTATTGTGAGTTTGTTGGAGGTGGGTTAGTTTCGCAGGCAGTTACAGATAAAGGTAAATATAAGATGGCTCATGACTAACAATCCATGCCCTAAACAACAAAAGAAAAAAAATATGAATACACCGAACATATTAAGTGATGAATGGTATGCCCTAAGAGAAGCTGAAGAATCTCTTTTGGTCAGCAGATACAATATCAGCAGGGGGGATGATTTCATGGTCATCATCCTGTTGGCCTTAGGAACATTATCCGAACAGGCCACCGCCCTTCGGTTTTTAAAAAATGATGAAGTAGGGCTGGAGGACACTGAGCTCATCAGGATCGTTCCGGATATTATAGATATTGCCGTCGATGGGAATAGGGAGAACAGGGATATAGCAAGATCTGTATTGATAAGGTATTCATCCCATTTTTTGGTTAGCAGAGAACTCATAAAAGAGGCATTGGATAGATTGCTGAACAGATACCTGATCAGAAAAGACGAAAAAGTGTACAGAAGACTGGCAGAGTTGCTGGTTGATATGGATTGTCCGGAGTTTCTTAATAAACTGATGCTGGCTTACAAAAAAGACCACCATGAGAATATTTCTAAAATTTACAGTGACTTTTTAAAATTCATACCATAAGTAAGATGAAATTGGGTGATCTTCAAATTCAAATTCATCACCATTTTTCTGATTTCATATTCATGGAAAAGAAAAAGTAGAGAACAGCAAAAACCAAAAATTTCAGCCATGGCAGATTTCTGAAAAGCGGAAGCTCATAGTGAATCAACTAAAAAAAAATTTTGAAGTTTTTTAAGAAAATTAGTAAAAAAAACAAAAAATATTAGGGATTTATGTTCTTTTTTGATTTTAGTTTAAAATTGATTTTATTTGGTTTATTGAATTGTTTGTCAGTGTTTTAAATTGTATTAGAGGCTGTCATTATTCGCGAATAATGACAGCCTTTCTCTTGGATAGTTCACTATTTCAAATTAGTTTTGCGGTCCCTTAAAACGAGTCAATCATTATCTGAAAAATAAACACATAATTGATGATATTGATTTTGTTTATTCCGTTAAAATTCTAAACTAATGAAAAAAACAATTATTTCTCTTGTACTACTGATCTCAGGATTTAGCCTTGCGCAGGTTGGAGTTAATACACCCAATCCACAGGCCACTTTAGATGTAACGCTGCAGTCAGGATATGTTTCCGGAGGTAAAGCAGGGATCGCATTTCCACAGCTGTCCGGAAACGATATTGAAGCGATGGATATCACAGGATTAAAATCCGGAACACTGGTATACAGTACCTCTGCTTCTACAGCAGCCACCAAAGATATTACAGGAATAGGCTATTGGTACTGGAAAGATGCCACCGACAAATGGGAACCTGTCCTGATCAATGCCCCGAGGTTTTTCTATTCTCCTTCCCTGCCTATTGATACTTCCGTGGCTTCAGGATCTGTTGATCTGTATGCTAATTATACGGGACAATTTGCCACCCCTATGGCAAGCAGTACAGGATCACCTGGCAGTATTCCGGTCTATGCCGTGGATGAAATGGAATATTATGTAACCTGGTTTGACGATACCATCTTCAGCAATGTAAGAATAGATGCTGCCGGAAAACTGACCTATGACGTCTTAAGTACCGCAGATACCAGTAAACCCACGTATATGAATGTTGTTTTTCTGGTCAAATAAAAACCGGAGGAAAAAAGACATTTAATCCATAATTAATTGAATAGGATTATCGAAGCCTAAGCTTTTATCCAAAAATTAGAAATGATGACAATACAAAAACACAAATTCAAATATATATTCCTCTTCATAATATTCTTTTTGTTTTCGGTAAAAGGATTTGCGGCCAACTATTATTGGGTAGGCGGAAGTGGAAACTGGAGTGATATCGGCCACTGGAGAACCACATCCGGAGGAACCTCCATCCCTTCCGTAGTACCAGGACCCATGGATGATGTTTTCTTTGATGCCAATTCAGGATTTACAGCAGCCAATAAAACGGTTTCCGTGAATGTGATAGCCAACTGTCGCAATATCACTTTTTCCGGAAGTACGGTTGCACCCAATGTAAATAGTGATTACCAAAAAGGACTTAATATTTATGGTTCTTCTGAGTGGCAGCTCGGGATGATAGTGAATGTATCTTCTTTTTATTACAGGAATACCAATACCCCTAAAACGATTAAAAGCAATGGAGCCATCATGAGAGTTTCCAATATCTTATTTGAAGAGGAAACTTCTATAAGTTTTCTGGATGATTTTTCTACTTCTGAAACTCTTGTCCATAACGCAGGAATATTGAATACCAATGATCATAAGGTGAGCTTGGGAAAGTATGTTGGAAATGATGGAACAAAACCTAGAACGATCAATATGGGAAGTTCAGAATTTTATATCAGAGATTCATTTTCTGCCAATAAATCATTTTTAACGTTGAATTCAGGTACCTCTCACATCCATTTTTCAGGATATTCTTCTACGTTGTTCCCCTTTGCGGGGCAAACCTATTATAATATAAGTTTTGAAGGACCTGATGGAATCTTGGGATATGATCATTATAACCAAACTGTGGGTAAGGTCTATTTTAACCGTGTGGAGTTTAAGGGAAATGGAAAACTGCTTAAAAATAACGAGATTAAAGAACTTATTTTTACAGAAGGAAAAATATACAGTCTACAAAACGGATATACTCAGACTATCACTTCATCATTGGCTGCCCACTCTCCGAATTGTGGAGGCTGGATTACCATCAACTCTTCAATACCTGGAATACAGGCAAAACTGATCGCGGCATCCGGTGTTTCTATTGATGTTTCAAGGGCTATTATAAAAGATATTCAGACTTCGGGAGGGGCCGTATTTGCAGCTGCAGGTTCCAATGATAATGGGAATAATACCGGCTGGACTTTTCCTGCTACTGCTGGTCAGGATCTGTACTGGGTTGGAGGCAGTGGAAACTGGAATGATAAAACGCACTGGGCCCAGACCAGTGGAGGTACAGGAGGATACTGTGTACCAGGTCCTTCTGATAATGTCTTTTTTGATGCCAACTCTGGTTTTACAACAACCTCTAAAATCGTTACCCTGACCTCTGCATCGTACTGTCACCATATTAAAGTTTCCGGAAGTGTGGTAGCTCCTACTTTATACGGACCGGAAACTGAACTTAATATTTTTGGTTCTTCTGAATGGCAGGCAGGAATGAAAGTAGATATCCGCTACATCTATTACCGTAATAATAACAAGATCAGGACGATCAAAAGTAATGGAGTTTCAGTAGGGACAGAAGTCTACTTTGAGGAAGAAAATACCATCAGTTTACTCGATGACTTTTCGGTTTCCAGTACCCTGTATCATCAGGCAGGAGTATGGAATACAAACGGATATAAAGTAACCCTGGAAAGCTATAAAGGAGATGAGGGATCAAAGCCCAGAACACTTAGCATGGGAAGTTCAGACTTTTATATTAAAGAAGGGGATTTCTCAGCAGATTCTCCACTGTTAACTTTGAATTCCGGAACCTCCGTTATTCATTTTCTGGGACAGGTTTCTATGCTGAAGCCTTATGCAGGCCAGGTTTATTATAATGTAAATTTTGAATATAGCGGAACAGTACCTGCAAGATTTGGCTACAATCAGAGGTCTAAAGTTTATTATAACCGCGTAGAGTTTAAGTACAATGGAGAAATTAAAGGTGACAACCAGATCAGAGAACTTATTTTTACAGAAGGAAAAACATACACGTTAGCTTCTTCTTCCACACAGACGGTGACTTCATTATTCCGTGCTCATTCTCAGGGATGTGGAGATTGGGTCACCATCAATTCATCAATCAATGGTACACAGGCGAAAATCGTGGCATTGTCAGGAGTATCAATAGATGTTTCAAGGGCATTGCTAAGGGATATTCAGGCATCTGGCGGAGCTGTATTTACAGCTGTGGGATCTATGGATAATGGAAATAATACAGGCTGGACATTTCCGGTATCGGCTGCTCAGAATTTATATTGGGTAGGTGGTGGAGGCAATTGGAATGATACCATGCATTGGGCTCAGACCAGCGGGGGCACAGGGGGATCTTGTGTACCGGGTCCTACGGATAATGTCTTTTTTGATGCTAATTCCGGTTTTACAGAATCTGCTAAATTAATTATTCTGTCTTCAGGATCATATTGCCATAATATCGTATTTTCAGGAAATACAGCAGCTCCTGTTTTATCAGGATCTGGTACAGAACTTAATATTTACGGTTCGTCCGAATGGCAGTCCGGGATGAGACTGGAAATAGGTTCTGTGTATTATCGTAATACGAACACTCCTAAAACCCTGAGAAGTAATGGGGTCTCAACAGGGTCCCAGATTTATTTTGAGGAAGAAAATACCATCAGTTTACTCGATGATTTTTCCGGGTCAGACGTGCTGTATCATCTTGCAGGAACCTGGAACACAAATAACCATCAGGTGAGTTTGGGACGATATATCGGAGATTCCGGAACCCAGCCGAGAACCCTCAATATGGGAAGTTCAGATTTTTATCTGTCATTTCAGTCTTTTTCTGCCTCATCTTCTTTATTAACATTGAACTCAGGGACTTCTCATATTCACTTTTTATTTTCTTCTTCCAGGCTCCTGCCTTTTCCGGGCCAGACGTATTACAACGTAAGTTTTGAGGGAACGGATGGAAGTTTAGGTTATGCTTACAGCCAGGCCACCGCCAAAGTATATTATAATCGTGTAGAATTTAAAGGAAATGGAAGTTTTATTAAAGACAACCAGATCAAAGAATTGATCTTAACGGCAGGAAAAACGTATATTCTAGATGCTGGTAATACACAGACGGTAACGGATAAGTTATATGCCAGCGGGAATTCTTGTTTCATCTTGTTTCTGAAAAGCTCTGTACCCGGGACAAAAGCTAATCTTAATGTAATGGGAGGTTCTACTGGTTTTGATTTTGCAAATGTAAAAGATATCAATGCCTCAGGGGAAACTCTCAATTTTGGAAGTAAATCTACCAATGTGGAAAATAACTTCAATATGACATTTGATCCCTATGATCCAAGCGCTTTTTCAGGATTTGCAGGCCAGGATTGGAGCCATGCAAAATTTAAAAATAACGATCCTGATTCTTATACACTGAGCTCAGCAGGGTTCTACGGAAATCCTTACACGACCTACAAATGGTCAAAAATCAATGATCCTGCACACACGGGAACCATTGCCACAGGATCTACTTTAGATATGAGAAGTTTCGGATATGGAACCTATCATATCAAGGTAGAGTATTCAGCTCCGGAATCACCGGATTATTGTGTAGTGGAGGAGAGCATTATAGTGAAAAGCTTTGTTCCGAGTATGATCAATCCCGGTTTACCGATCAGGAATTATTAGAACTTATTTTCTGGTCAAATGTGACTTTATCAAAAAAAAATAAAAATGATTACAATGAACCGCAGGATTTCCTGCGGTTTTTTTAGGTCCAAATGGATAAGTACTGCAGTATTTATTTACCAATGGCTATCCTGTTTTTAAAGAAGTCATTTGTTGAAAGGATGTAAAAGATGACTGGGTTAATACTGAAATTATTCATTTTTATCCTTGTCAAATCAGGAAAAATGGTTCAGGTATTCACTCATTTATGATATGTTGATTAAGTTTTTTTTAAGGAAATGTTAAACATTCTGTTATATAATGTTAATTCTATGTTACCATACTTGATGTGGATGACGTCTAATTTTGCATCAGAATTGTAACAATAAAAAAAATCATGAAGAATAAAATAATCTGTGCCTTTGCTTTATTATCGTTTGGTTTTGCATTTTCACAGGAAACCAGTTCAAAAATTTTTGGACGGCTAAAAGGAACTTCTTCCGAAGTTACGGTGAAGGTAGTGCACATTCCTACCAACAGTACTTTTGAAACAAAAAGCAACACAAAAGGACAGTTCAGTTTAGACAATCTTCAGCCTGGAGGACCGTATTCTATAGAAATATCAGACGGATCACGGGTTATCTATTCCAATCCCGGAATTCAGCTGTCACTCGGAAACAACGATCTGCCCGTGGTGGACGTGACAGGAAATGAAAAGACCATTGATGAGGTAAAGATTACTTCCAAAAAGACGAGTGTGAAATATGGTGTGGGTATTAGTCAGGCACAGATCTCAGGGCTGCCCAATATCAACAGAGGTATTCAGGATGTCACCAAATTGGTTCCTCAAAGTGCCAATAATTCTTTTAACGGAACCAACTTCAGATACAATAACGTTACTATTGACGGATCCATCAATAATGATGCGATCGGTTTCAGCCCTTCTCTGGGAGGACAGACCGGAACATCAGGAATGCCGGGAAGCAGCACACGTTCCAATTCCATCAGTCTGGATGCTATTCAGGATGTGCAGGTCTATATTGCCCCTTATGATGTTAAGCTTGGAAATTTCCTTGGAGGGAGTATCAATGCCGTAACCCGAAGCGGAAGTAATGATGTCACGGGATCTATCTATGCCTATGGAAGGAATGCCGCTATTACCGGAAACAACAGAATAGGAGACAACTCAAAAATGCCGAAAGCTTTTGAAGATGTTATTTACGGAGGGAGAATAGGGCTGCCTGTGGTAAAAGATAAAGTATTTCTATTTTCGAATCTGGAATACACCAAGAGAAGAGATCCCGTATTTTATAATGCCAACGATCCGAATGCTCTGGTGAATGATGCGGTAGCCGGGCAGATTTCTGATTTTGTACGGAATAAATACGGCTTCAATACAGGAAGCTTCGACGGATACAATAACTTCTCCGAAAGCGCCAAGCTCTTCAATAAATTGGACTGGAAAATCAATGACAAACACTCGCTGTCCATCAAAAACAACACCGTGTTTTCACAGGCTTCAAATCTGGAAAGGGATGGTGCCAATTTCAGGTTTGCCAGTATGGATTTCGTTCAGAAAAATACGGCGTCCACTACCACTCTGGAGCTTAAAAGCCGCTTTAATGACAGATGGAATAACAATCTGGTATTGGGATACTCTTCTATTCACGATTACAGAGATCCTACTTCCGGTAATGCTATGTTTCCACAGGTAGAAATAGCCTATAACGGAGGAACGATTCTTCTTGGGAATGACAGGGAAGCTACTGTTTTCAATATGAAACAGAAAACTTTTGAGATCACAGACAATCTTACCTATAAAACAGGAAACCATACATTCCTTTTAGGAACCCACAATGAGTTGTACAATATCGATTACGGTTTTGTCAATGCTTTGAACGGAAGAATCTCTTATAAAAGTTTAAATGATTTCTATAATGGCAATCCTTCCAGAATAAGAGGGACCTATCCGTTTAACGGAGAAGGGAGGGAAGCCCTTTTTGACAATCCGTATGCACAGTATAAAGTAAATCTTCTGTCTCTGTATTTTCAGGATGAAATCAATTGGGGAAGAGTGAGGTTGTCTCCGGGAGTAAGAGTAGACTATACCGATCTGCCCAATAAACCACAACTGAGCCCGCTTGTGAACAGTTCTCCGCAGGATCCTAATTATGGGAATACCTATACGTATACTCCGCTGAGCCAGCTTACGAACAATTATCTGAATAAACCTACATTCTCTCCAAGACTAGGATTTACATATGACATTACTGAAGACCGTTCTATGGTATTGAGAGGAGGCTCCGGGATCTTTGTGGGAAGAATTCCTTTTGCATGGTTAGGATATGCTTATTATAATGATGGAGTTGGCTTTGGAAGCTATGATTACAATGCTCCGACGACAGCTCAGCTGGCTGCGAATGGAGATCCGCTGATGAGTTCCAATTTCCCGAAATGGCAGAATTCATCAAAAGTTCAGGTAGACCTTATTGATAATAATTTTAAAATGCCAAGAGTCTGGAGAAGTTCGTTAGCATTTGATTATACAAAGTCCGGATATAAACTTACATTGGAAGGAATCTATACAAAGGTGCTTTATGACCTGAAATTCCAGCAGGTGAATAAAACAGACAATGTAACCTATTACAGCTATGATGTGAATCATGAGATGCCGATTTATACGACCAATATCAACAGTAACTTTTCTAATGCCTATCTTTTATCCAATACTAAAGAAGGGTACCGTTACAACCTGACAGCGCAGCTTTCAAAATCGTATAATTTCGGATTCAATTTCTTTGTGGCGTATACCTATGGTGATGCGAAGGATATCACCAATGGTATCAGAAACTCTATGGAAAGTAACTGGCAGATGAACCAGTCTCTGACTCCTAATGACCCTAAGCTTACCACTTCCAATTTTGCCATTAAAAACAGAATAGTAGCAAATCTTGGATACGGTTTTAATGTTTCTAAGCTTAACAGACTATCTGCCAATGTCTATTTTAATGCACAGTCAGGAAATCCTTTTTCATGGGGATTCATTAACAGTACAATTGCCAATACAGGGCAGGCAGCAGGACTTGCCTATATATTCAAAGATGCAGCTGAAGCCGCGAAATACATAGTTCCTATAAAAGACGGATCTGGTAATGTCTTAGTGACGGCCCAACAGCAGATTGCAGATTATGAAAGCTTTGTGAACAATAATGATTACCTGAAATCCAGAAGAGGAAAATTCACAGAAAGAAACGGAGATGTTACCCCTTGGAATATACAGGCTGATATTAAGATAGTGGACGAAATCAGACTGAGCGAAAAGTCTAAGAACAGCATCCAGATCTCATTAAGCATTATCAACTTTACCAACTTGTTGAATAAAGATTGGGGTAAGGTATATTTTGTACCTAATACCTTCAACTCTACAGCAAGTGTAGGACTTACAAAAGTGGGGAATGTGGCTTCGGGGCAGCCGGCTGCAGGAGATCCTACTTATAATTTTAAAACACCTGGTTTACCTTACACGATTGATCAGTTTGCATCCAGATTCCAGGCACAGCTGGGAGTCCGATACAACTTCTAATGATCAGTCTTTTATTTTACTTTATACAACTTTTTCAATGGACCCGGATTTTCTTTCCGGGTCTGTTTTTTTGTTTGAATCTTTTACAGGGTAAGTCATTTATGAGATTTTACTTCCATAAAAAAGCACGCCATCCGGCGTGCTTTTTTATGAGGTATTTATTATTTGAAATTTATGCTTCGCAAGCTGAACAGGTTACAAAATTAACCATCATTTCTTTTGAAACAGAAGAACTTCTTTGATAGTAAAGTGTTTTTACACCTTTTTTCCAGGCTTCAATGTAAAGATAGTTAACATCTTTCACAGGCATTGTAGAAGGAATCTGAAGATTCAGTGACTGCGCCTGGTCGATATATTGCTGTCTCTGTGCTGCCTGGGAAATAATTTCCATAGGAGAGATTTCTTTGAAGGTTTTGAATACCGCTTTTTCTTCTTCAGTTAATTCAGTTAAATGCTGTACAGAACCATGGTTTAGCATAATCGTTCTCCATGTTTCCTCATTATCTAATCCTTTTTCTTCTAATAATTTAGCAAGGTATTTGTTCTTACGCATAAAGTTTCCTTTTGCTAAACCTGCTTTATAATAATTGGATGCAAAAGGCTCTATTCCCGGAGACGTTTGTCCTAAAATAGCAGAACTTGATGTGGTAGGAGCGATGGCCATGGTTGTCGTATTTCTCAAACCATATCCCTTTAATAATTCCGGCTCTCCATAGATGTTGGCAAGCTCTCTTGAAGCCTGCTCAGCCTGTTCTTTGATATGTTTGAAAGCTCTTGCATTGAATTGAGTCGCCTCAAAACTTTCAAACGGAATCATGTTTTTCTGTAAATAAGAATGGTATCCTAAAACTCCCAATCCAAGCGCTCTGTGACGCATAGCGAAGTTTCTTGCTCCCTGTAAATAGTAATTTCCTTCTGTTTTTTCAATAAATTCTGATAATACAGCATCTAAGAAATAGACAGCAAGTTTTACAGCATCTGTATCTTTCCATTCATCATACAATTCAAGGTTCATTGATGATAAACAGCAGATGAAAGATTCTTCTCTTGTGGAAGGAAGCATGATTTCGGAACAAAGATTACTTGCATTAACAGTCATTCCAAGGTCTTTGTAAACCTGAGGTTTGTTTCTGTTTACATTATCAGTAAAGAAAATATAAGGAAGACCTTTTTGCTGGCGGCTTTCTAAAACTCTTGCCCAGATCTTACGCTTATCCATATCACCGTCAATCATGTCCTGCATCCAGTAATCCGGCACGCAGATTCCTGTGAATAGGTTTTGGATAGGGCTTCCGATATCTTTGATAGATAAAAACTCTTCAATATCTCCGTGGTCAATGTCAAGATAAGCAGCAAAAGCTCCTCTTCTTACTCCTCCCTGAGAAACTACGTCCATTGCCGTATCAAACAATTTCATGAAAGAAACAGCTCCTGAAGATTTCCCGTTATCTGTAACTGCAGTACCTCTGTTACGAAGTTCTCCAAAATATCCTGAAGTTCCGCCTCCTATTTTTGTCTGCATAATTACTTCACCCATTTTGTGAGTAATTCCTTCAATGCTGTCTGGGATATGTACGTTGAAACATGAGATAGGAAGACCTCTCTGTGTTCCCATATTGGCCCATACCGGTGAAGAGAAACTGATCCACCCTTTGGTAATCATTTCCTTGAAAGCAGCCTGTAATTCCGGTTTATATAATTTTTTTGCGGCAGCAGTGGTGATTCTGTCGATAGCTCCGTCTACTGTTTCTCCTTTCAGCAGATATCCTCTGTTCAACATCTGCTCAGACTCTTCATTGAGCCACCATATATTTGAATTTTGTTCTTCCATAGATGCTATATTTTCGAATTCCGGAGTGAGGTTGTCACTCCGGAATTTTGTTTTATACTTATATTAGTGATTGTAAAATTTCTACTTTGTGGGAATCATTCAGCCCACTTTCATCTCTTAATCTTTGAAATTCTTCAAAAGATGGTACATTCAAAACTTCATGTTGCACGTCTTCATTGATATAGTTTGAATAATGTACAAAGGTAACACCATCTTCTTTTACAAAGACTTTATATTCAAAAGCAGACTGATCCAGATTTTTAAAATCATTCAAAAACTTTTGAATATTAACTTTATTGTCAGGAACAAATTCAGGCTTTACCGTGTAGGTTACTATTACATTGATCATCTTTACTATTTGTGCTTGCTGAATAGTCTGTCATTACTGTAAATGACATTTTTCTAATACGATGTGTTTTGACGCTCGCTTCGCTCGCGCCGTTTTATTAAAACAAATCGTTAGCTGTAATACTTTTATCGTGTTTTGTGTAATCTACAGGCCTTTTTGCAAAGAAATCGTCCATAGAGTTGGCAAAAACCTCCTCTTCAAACCATTTCATAGGGCGGTACTGCTCTGGAGAAACATTGTAACGGGTTTCCATATTGATTTTCTTCAAACTGTCATCAACACGATATTTCATGAAGTTGAGAAGATCTTCTCTGGAGAAAACATTTAATTCTCCCAGTTCAAAGATCCAGTCCAGAATCTCACCTTCCAATTCTATAGATTGATCTACAAGGGTATAGATGTCTTCGATATCTGAATCTGTTAATAGATCCGGCTGCTCCTCACGGATTTTATTGATTAAATAAATTCCTGCATTGGCATGAATTTGCTCATCTATGGAGGTCCAGGCAATAATATTGGAAACATTCTTCATATATCCTTTGAATCTTGTGAAGGATAGAATGATTGCAAATTGAGAGAACAGAGATACATTTTCAATTAAAATACTGAATAATAAAAGAGAAGAAACGTACTCTTTCGGTGTTGTGGAATTAGCGTGTTTAAGAACATTTGACAAGAAGTCAATTCTCTTTTTAACAGCAGGAATTTCTATTACCGACGAAAATTCTTCATTATATCCCAGCACTTCCAATAAACGGGAATAAGCTTCAGAATGACGAAATTCACATTCTGCAAAAGTAGCTCCTAAGCCGTTCAGTTCCGGTTTTGGCATGTGGTTGTATAGGTTTCCCCAGAATGTCTTTACAGACACCTCGATCTGTGCAATGGCTAAAAGCGCATTTTTCACAGCATGCTTCTCATTGGGTTCCAACTGCGAATGAAAATCCTGAACATCTGCAGTAAAATCCACTTCCGAATGTACCCAGAACGATTTGTTGATTGCCTCTACAAATTGAAGAACCTCGGGGTATTCAAATGGCTTATAACTTACTCTTTTATCAAAAATTCCCATATTAAATATCTTTATAATTAAATAATTTAGATCTCTGTGGATAACGTTCAGGAAATACTTAACTTTTTGTTTTTCTGCGTATTGTAAATAAAAGTTATTCACGGCTGCGATTTCGTATTTCTTGTAAAGAACTAGATACAAAGTTCGAAAAAAAGAACTGATTTTAAAAGAGGTAAATACTAATAGGTTGACTTTTAGCTGTAAAAGTTTTCCACATTTACATGAAACTGGCTCGAATAATAGGCTAGACCGCATTATTGGGGATAAAAGGATGTAAACGCCAAGTTACAATTAAACAAAAAAACGTAAAGTGTTATAAATAAAGAGATATCCTGTTAAACAAAAAAATATTTGAATATATTTTCTTTCTTGTAACAATTTGAAAATATCATCTACTTATTGGGTATAAAACATACATCACTTAATGTTAGTAATTCAGGATTTACATAAGTCATACGATACAGGGAAAAGCAAGCTTCATGTTCTCAAGGGAATCAATCTGGATATTTCTGAGGGGGAATTTGTTTCCATTATGGGAAGTTCAGGTTCCGGGAAGTCTACGCTTCTTAATATTATTGGTATTCTGGATGAGAAAGATTCGGGAACCTATGAATTGGATGGTGTTCCTATCGAACATCTATCCGAAATAAAAGCAGCGGAGTACAGAAGTAAGTTTTTAGGATTTATTTTTCAGTCTTTCAACTTAATTAATTATAAAACGGCTTTAGAAAACGTAGCTCTTCCTTTATATTATCAGGATGTACCGAGGAAAGAACGTAATCTGAAAGCAATGGAATATCTGGAGAAAGTAGGGCTGGCACAATGGGCCAACCACCTGCCCAGTGAACTTTCGGGAGGTCAGAAACAGAGAGTAGCCATCGCAAGGGCATTAATTACCAATCCGAAAGTGGTATTGGCAGATGAGCCTACGGGAGCATTAGACTCTAAGACCACTCATGATATTATGAAGCTTCTTCAGGATATTAATAATGAGGGAAAAACAATCATTGTGGTCACCCACGAGCCGGATGTTGCTGCACAGACTAAAAGAAATGTAGTGCTGAAAGACGGAATCATTGAAAGTGATGAGTTTATTAAGCAGATTGTGTTATAAGTGAATACTGAATGGTCAATTTTGCTTCGCAAATGAATTTTACAATTGAGGAAGACAAATAATTTATAAACCACACACAAATGAATATGAAAAAAAATAAAAATGTTTTTAAATCTGAACCATTATAAACTTGACGTTTATCAATCAGCCAGAGAATTAAGAATAGAATGTTATAAGATTTTATCTAAAATTCCTGATCATGAAAAGTTTAATATAATTGACCAGATACGAAGAGCTTCTACTTCAGTGGTATTAAATATTACTGAAGGATGTTCAAGAAAATCTGAACTGGAAAGGAAAAGGTATTTTGAAATTGCCAGAGGTTCGGTTGTTGAGTTGGATTCTTGTTTTGATATCATTATAGAATGTAATTATATTAAATAGAGGAATTAAGAAAAATTGGAAACTTAATAAAAACAGCATTTATATTGTTAAGTAAAATGCTGAAAAAAGAGTAGAAATGTGAAAATTAATTAGGTTCGTAATTAAAGTCTTGTGAAGACTACATTGACAGCAAAGTTAATTGACTTCGAAGAAAATTGAGCGCGCAGCTAATTGACTTTTTTACAAAGTAAAAAAATAAAAACTATGTTTGACCTAGATCGTTGGCAGGAAATATTCAGTTCGATCCGCAGTAATGTACTTCGGACAGTTCTTTCGGGGTTTACAGTAGCTTTGGGACTGTTTATTTTCATTGTACTTTTTGGAATTGGAAAAGGGCTCCAGAATGCTTTTTCTGAAGGATTTTCAGGAGATGCTAAAAACCTGATTTCCATTACCACAGGGAAAACTACATTAGCTTATAAAGGATTGCAGTCCGATCGTACTGTTACGTTGAATAACAAGGACTATGATTTTCTTATTAATACTGATAAGAAGAATGTAGGTGCTTCAAGTCCCAGATATAATGCCAGCTTAATGGTGAAGTACGGAAAAGAAAGCGGAATTTATCAGGTACACGGAGCGGAACCAGGTGAGCAGATCATTGAAAACAGAAAGATGATTGATGGCAGATACATTACCTCCCGTGACTTGGCAGGAATGCAAAATGTTGCAGTAATTGGAAGGATGGTGCAGAGGGATTTGATTAAAAACGGAAGTCCTGTAGGAAAGGAGCTTGATATCAACGGAACAATGTTCAAGGTTATAGGCGTGTTTTCTGATGATGGAGGAGATTGGGATGAAAGACATATTACAGTACCTATTACAACTCTGCAGCAAATGAAAAAAGGTTCTGATACCGTAAGTATAGCCTATATCTCTTACAGTGACAAACTGACTCCTGAGCAGGCTATCAAATATGGAGATGAATTAAAAGATAGATTAAAATCAAGAAAAAATGTTTCTCCGGATGATGAAAATGGGGTACGGGTCTGGAACAATGCTAAGAATATGAATGATACATTCGTTTTTATGGCAGTACTTACAGCGATTGTAGGATTTATTGGATTGGGGACTTTATTGGCCGGAATTATCGGGATCAGTAACATTATGGTGTATATCGTAAAAGAAAGAACCAAAGAGATAGGAGTACGAAAAGCTATTGGTGCCAAACCAAGTGGAATTGTAGGCCTGATTGTTCAGGAAAGTGTCGTGATTACAGTGGTGTCAGGACTTGTAGGAGTTGGAGTAGGGGTTTTGACATTAAGCCTTATTGGCGATAGTCTTGAAGAGTTTTTCATTAAAAGTCCAAGTGTGGGATGGGGAGCTATTTTAATGGCATTCATTGCACTGATTTTCTCAGGATTAATTGCAGGATTTGTTCCGGCGTACAGAGCTTCAAGAATCAAACCTATTGAAGCACTGAGAACAGAGTAAGGAATAGGCAAAAGGCGAAGAAAAACATCGTCGGATAAAACAAATTGATAGAATTCATAATTTATAACATATAATTCAAAAAGGTGAATATCATATTTAAAAAAGATACTTGGCAGGAGATCTATTATTCATTGAGGAATAATAAGCTCCGAACATTTCTTACCATGATTGGTGTAGGATGGGGGATGTTTTTGTATGTAAGCCTTCTTGGAGCAGCCAAAGGGATGGAGAATGGTTTTGATAAACTATTTTCAGGTTTTGCAACCAACTCAATCTTCCTGTGGGCACAGAAAACCTCTATTCCCTATGAAGGATTTCCGAAAGGAAGAGAAGTTCACCTGAAACTATCCGATATGGAAATGCTGAAAAGGAAAGTAACAGCCATAGATTATATATCACCGCAAAATGCCAGAGGAAGCTTTACCGGAACACCGGGAGAAGCCATGTCCAGGAATGGTAAAAACGGAACGTATTCACTTACAGGAGACTATTCTGTAGGAAATAAAATTTCAGAAAAGAAACTGATCTTTGGACGCTATATCAATGATGCAGACGTTTCCGGAAATAAAAATGTAGTGGTGATCGGCGAAGAAATTTATAAGAACTTTTTTGATTCCAAGAAGAAAGAAAACCCAATCGGACAGTCGATCAATATAAAAGGATTATTCTTTAATGTAATTGGAGTATTCCGCGTAAAAAAAGGAGGCGGATTTGAAAATGACCAGACCGCTTTTATTCCACTTTCTACTTATACGAAAGTGTATAATGCGGGAGATCAGATTGACATGTTCGCTATTGTAAGTAAGCCCAATGCCAATGTGAATTCGGTAGAAGAAGATGTAAAGCAGGTTTTGAAAACAAAGAACAAAGTTTCACCTGAAGATACTAATGCCTTCGGTAGTTTCAATTTGGGGAAAGAATTTAAAAAACTTACAGGCTTCCTTACGGGAATGCAGCTCTTAACCATTATAGTAGGAACATTGACGATCCTTGCGGGTGTAATTGCTATTTCCAATATCCTGTTGATTACCGTAAAGGAAAGAACCAAGGAGATTGGAATCAGAAGAGCATTGGGGGCAAAGCCGGCTGAAGTACGAAATCAGATTTTGCTGGAAAGTGTTGTGATCACTCTTTCCTCGGGATTATTAGGCTTTATGTTCGGAATCTTTGTGCTGATGATATTAAATGCGGTCACACAAGGACAGGATTCATTCCCTTTTTATAATCCGACGGTCAACTATGGGAATGTATTTGCAGCGATGGCGGTAATGGTGATTTTGGGACTGATTATTGGAATGATCCCTGCTCAAAGAGCGGTGAAAATCAGACCTATTGAAGCGTTAAGAACAGAATAATAGAGTAGCAAACGAAGTAAAAAGCAAATCTGTAAATAAGCAGATTCACGAATAAAAATAAAAAATAAACTATACATATGAAAAAGAAATTCACTTGGAAAAAAGCCATTTATATAGTGTTGGGGCTTTTCTTTGCAGTGGCATTGTTCTCAGGGATTAGCTATCTTGTCAAATCAAACTCTAAAGAAGGAGAGGCTTTTCTTACCCGTAAACCTACTGTTCAGAATATGGACGATAAGGTAATGGCTACGGGGAAAATTGTTCCCAAAGAAGAAATTGAAATTAAACCCAATATTGCCGGGATCATAGATAAAATCTTAGTAAAAGAAGGAGATAAGGTAGAAGTGGGGCAACTGATTGCTACCGTAAAAATTGTTCCAAGTATCTCTGAAGTGAATGCTGCACAGCAGGAAGTTCAAAATGCACAGATTCAGATCAGTAATGCACAGATGAATGTAGGGAATATGCAGAAGCAGTTTGAAATGCAAGATAAATTGTACAAACAGGGAGTAGCTTCCAAACAGGAGTTCCTGAATTCTCAGCAGCAACTGTTTTCTCAACAGCAAACTCTTAAAAATTCTCAGCAGCAATTGAATACTGCTCAGAAAAGATTACAAATCGCTAAGACGGGAGCAACTCCTGAACTTCAAGGGCAGGGATTAGCTACCACCGAGATCCGTTCCAAAGCTTCGGGTACCGTACTGGAAGTTCCTGTAAAAGCTGGAAGTCAGGTGATTGAAGCGAATAACTTTAATGCGGGTACAACCATTTGTTCAGTGGCAGATTTGAACTCTTTGATTTTTAAAGGAGAAATTGATGAAGCGCAAGCCGGAAAATTAAGCCAGGGTATGGACATGAATATTGTAATCGGTGCTTTACAAAATAAAACTTTCCCTGGGAAGCTGACGATGATCGCTCCAAAAGGAAAAGATAATGCCGGAACTATTAAATTCCCGGTTGAAGGAAACGTATACAATCCTAATAATGAATATATCAGAGCTGGTTTCTCTGCAAACGGAGAAATTGTTTTGAGCTCTCAGAAAAATGCTTTATTGCTGGACGAGTCTTTAGTGCAGTATGAAAAGAAACAAGGAAAAGATGTTCCTTATGCAGAAGTAAAGCAAAAAGACGGAAAGTTTAAAAAAGTATATCTGAAACTTGGAGCAAGTGATGGTATTAATGTTCAGGTTCTTCCTGGATCTGATATTACAAAAGACTCTGAAGTGAAAGTATGGAACCCGTCTGATAAAGACAAAGAAGAATTAAAAGAAAAGTCAAAAGCAAAATAATAAACTGACCCTATAAATTTTAAACTGTTCAATCCCGAAGATTTTTTCTTTGGGATTTTTTTTATTGATAAAACAAAGTGTAAATATGTAACGAAAATGAAATTTGAACTGTCTTATCTTTAAATTAAAACCAGTAAATATGAAAAAAGACCGTCTGATACTTTTTCTTTTTATCGTAGCAAAATTTATTCTTCAGTATTCGTTGATCAATCCGGAATATGAATTGCAACGGGATGAATATTTACATCTTGATCAGGCGAATCATTTGGCATGGGGGTATTTGTCTGTTCCGCCTGTCAGTTCCTGGATTGCCTTGTTGATAAAAGTATTGGGTAATTCTGAATTTTGGGTTAAATTTTTTCCGGCTTTATTCGGAGCCTTAACAATGGTTGTCGTCTGGAGGACTATTGAAGCACTGAAAGGTAGTCTCTTTGCGCTTGTGCTAGCTTCTTCAGGACTGCTGTTTTCAACGTTACTTCGCCTAAATATGCTGTTTCAGCCCAATTCGCTGGATATATTTTTTTGGACCCTCTTTTTTTATATTCTGATACAATATGTAAATACAGAAAAAATAAAATGGCTTTACTGGGGCGGACTTGTTTTTGGGATCGGAATTTTAAGCAAATATAATATTGCATTTCTTGCATTAGGTTTCGTTCCTGCACTTTTGATGACAAAGCAAAGGAAAGTTTTTGCCAATCCTCATTTATATGGTGCTGCATTGTTAGCTTTTATCATTATTTTACCCAATCTTCTTTGGCAGTATAACAATGGCTTTCCGGTTATCCACCATATGAAGGAGCTTGCTGAAACTCAATTGGTCAATGTAAACAGATTTGATTTTTTCAAATCTCAGCTTCTTTTCTTTATAGGAGTAACTTTTGTGATTCTTTTTGGTTTTTATGCCCTGTTGTTTTACAAGCCATTTGAAAAATTTAGTTTTTTCTTCTGGGGATATGTTATAACGATTGGACTGTTTGTGTTTTTTAAAGCGAAAAACTACTATGCAATCGGCCTTTATCCTATTTATATAGGTTTTGGCTCTGTTTATCTTGAGTATCTTCTTAAGAGTGGATGGAAGCGTTTTCTTAAACCGGTTTGCCTTCTACATCCGTTAATTTTGTTTATTCCTATCTATAATGTTGCATTTCCCAATAAAAGTCCGGAATTTATTGCGAGCCATCCGGAAGTGTATTCCAAATTTGGAGATTTGCGCTGGGAAGACGGAAAAGACCATTCCTTACCCCAGGACTTTGCTGATATGCTGGGCTGGAAGGAGCTTGCTCAAAAAGTAGATCATGAATATGCTGGCTTATCAAAAACGGGAAATACTCTGGTACTTTGTGATAATTACGGACAGGCTGGAGCAATCAACTATTACTCAACCAAAGGCATAAAAGCAGTTTCGTTCAATGCAGACTATATCAATTGGTTTGATTTAAGTAAAAAGTATAAAAACCTTATCAGGGTGAAAGACCGCCCCGAAGACGAACTTCAAAAAACAGGATCTTTTTTTGAACATTCTAAGGTAGCAGGTTTTGTCACCAACAAGTATGCAAGAGAAAAAGGAACTGTAATTTTCAGCTTTGAAGGGGGGAAAATAGATATACGAAAAAGGCTGCAGGATGAAATAATAAAAGTTAAAAGCAGATAATATAAAAATAATTTTAAATACAAAATAGAAAATCACTATTGCAATTTAGTTGCAATAGTGATTTTTGTTTTAACTTTGCATTATCAATTATCAATTATCAATTATCAAAAAACTATGGAAAATAAAAACTTTGATGTCATCATTATAGGAGGCAGCTATGCAGGATTATCTGCAGGCATGGCCCTGGGGAGATCCTTAAGAAATGTTTTAATTATTAATGACGGAAAACCTTGTAACAGGCAGACTCCATATTCACATAATTTTATTACCCATGATGGGAAAACACCAAAAGAAATCGGAGAACTTGCCAAGAAAGATGTTGAAAAATATGATACTGTTCAGTTTTATGACGGAACAGTTATCAAAGCAGTGAAAAAAGCAGCAGATTTTGAGGTAGAAACATTGTCCGGTGAAAAGTTGTACTCAGAAAAAATAATCCTTGCCTCCGGAATTAAAGATTTATTTCCTGATATTCCCGGATTTGCCGAATGTTGGGGAATCTCTGTATTGCACTGTCCTTACTGTCATGGTTATGAAGTGAAAAATGAAGTGACAGGTATTCTTTCCAATGGAGAGATGGCTTTTGAATTTTCAAAGCTGATCTTTAACATGACTAAAAATCTTACCTTGTTTACTAACGGAAAGGCATCTTTAACCAGTGAGCAGATTGAAAAACTGAATCAGAATAAGATCAATCTTAACGAAGATGAAATTGAAAGAATTGAACACGAAAATGGCAATATTCAGAAAGTAATTTTTAAGAACGGAAACTCTGTTTCATTGAAAGTACTATATGCTAAAGTTCCTTTTGAACAAAACTTCAATGCATTGGAGAATTTAGGTTGTGAACTTACGGAGCAGGGGTTTATTAAAGCAGATGCTATGCAGAAAACATCAGTTTCAGGTGTTTTTGCCTGTGGTGATAATGTGACGATGATGAGGTCGGTAGCTAATGCTGTTGCACAAGGGAATTTTGCAGGAGCTATTGTAAATAAAGAGCTTTCAGACAAAGCCTTTTAAAATTCTTTTTAGTGAAAAAAGGTTAATAAATTATTGAATTTACTTTTTATCTTTCCGCCGTATTGTGTTAAAAAATCATTTTTTCATATTATAATCTCACCGAAAATTCCGTACATTTGGGGAGGAAAATTTCAAAAACTAAAAGTAAAATGGATATTATTTTCGACCTGATTGAAAAGGAAAAACAAAGACAGTCTCATGGATTAGAACTTATCGCATCAGAAAATTTTGTTTCTGAAAACGTGATGAAAGCAATGGGAAGTGTACTGACAAACAAATATGCTGAAGGATATCCCGGAAAAAGATATTACGGAGGATGTGAAGTAGTAGATGAGGTTGAAACATTGGCTATCAACAGAGCAAAAGAACTTTTCGGAGTAGACTATGTTAACGTTCAGCCACATTCCGGTTCTCAGGCGAATGCTGCCATTTATCTTGCTGTTTTGAAGCCAGGAGATAAAATCATGGGGATGGACCTTTCTATGGGAGGACACCTTACTCACGGTTCTGCTGTAAATTTCTCAGGTATTCAATACCAGGTAGTTTCTTACGGAGTAGAGAGAGAAACAGGTCTTATAGATTACGATCAGATGAGAGAAGTTGCCTTGAGAGAAAGACCGAAAATGTTAATCGCAGGCTTTTCTGCCTATTCAAGAGATCTTGATTATGCCAAATTCCGAGAAGTTGCTGACGAGATCGGAGCAACTCTTTGGGCAGATATTGCACACCCCGCAGGTTTAGTTGCAAAAGGATTGCTTAACTCTCCATTTGAACATTGCCATGTTGTGACTACCACTACCCACAAGACTTTGAGAGGTCCAAGAGGAGGTATGATCATGATGGGTAAAGATTTTGAAAATACATATGGACACAAAACTCCAAAAGGTGATATCAAAATGATGAGCCAGGTATTAGACGGAGCTGTATTCCCGGGAATTCAGGGTGGACCATTAGAGCATGTAATTGCTGGTAAGGCAATCGCTTTCGGTGAAGCATTGGACATCCAGTTTGAAACTTATGCAAAACAGGTTAAGGCAAATGCCCAGGCATTATCAAAAGCAATGATCGACAGAGGTTTTGACATTGTAAGCGGAGGTACAGACAATCACCTGATGTTGGTAGACCTTAGAAATAAAGGTGTTAATGGTAAAGAAACAGAAAAAGCATTAGTGCTTGCTGATATTACCTGCAACAAGAATATGGTTCCTTTTGATGATAAATCACCATTCACTACATCCGGTATCAGATTGGGAACAGCAGCTATTACAACAAGAGGACTTAAAGAAAATGATATGGATACTATTGCAGGGCTGATCTCTGAGGTGGTAGATAATATCAAAAATGAAGAAGTTCTCGCATCTGTAAGAAAAAATGTTAACGAATTAATGGAAGGTAAAGCTCTGTTCAATTATTAACAGACATTACCATATTATATAAAGAATGGGCACCTGCTCATTCTTTTTTTATACAAATGGAAAAGAAATCTTTTACTTTTGAAGAAATCAGGCAGAAGGTAGTCAATTATTGTGTTTACCAGGATCGCTGCCATGCAGAAGTAGAACAGAAGATGAGAGAGTTTCTGCTTATCAACGAGGCAAAAGAAGAAATCATCCTGTATCTGCTGAAGGAAAATTATTTAAATGAAGAACGGTTTACCCGAAGCTACATCAGAGGTAAATTTTATATCAAGCATTGGGGGAAAAATAAAATTAAAATGAATCTGAAGCAAAAACAAATCTCCGAAAGGCTGATGAATTCATGTTTTGATGAGATTGATGACTCAGATTATGAAAAAACAATCAGAAAAATTTTTGAAGATTATTATTCCAGACAGACAGGGTTGAAAGAATATCAAAAAAAAACCAAAACCATAAAGTATTTAATGAGTAAAGGTTTTGAATATGAAAAAATAAATGATATTTTTGAATAAATTTTAGAAGTAAAAAAATCACGATAATAATATCACTGTATTGAAATGAATTGATCAATAGATGCTTAATGATTACTTTTTTGAATACGATAATTAAAATGAAAGCTTTTCACTAATAAATATCACCCTTTAAAGACTTTTTGTGGTATGATTTTTGTCGGTGAATTTTACTTATTAAGTGAAATTATTGAATTTCGTAAAGAAACCATCAAATTTATTTTTTGATTTCAACGTATTGAGATAAATTTATTTTATTTTTGTATGATTGTATCGAAATTATCTCCGATGGACGGGTTGATTAGATATTATATTTTAATTAAATATGGACACAAATAAAGACAATGTATAATTCTCTTAGGAAAAAAATATTTGGAGGGGATAATGTTGTCAATCTCTCAGACGTAAGATATCTTCCTAGATGGATAATACTTGTAATAGATATTATTATTCTGGTAATATCTCTATTTCTTACCACTTATATTATCGAAAAAATTACAAAACAGGAATTTATCTATCATGATGATAAAAGCATAGTATTTGTCTTTATTATTGTAGTGAATGTTGCCTTTATGTATATTTTTAAAACTTATGCAGGTATCATTCGGCATTCTACATTCATAGATCTGTTTAAGCTTCTTATCTCCTGCTTCAGCACAATGGTGGCTGTTGGAACTATAAATATGCTTTATTTCTGGACTACCGGAGGTAAATTTATCCTTACACCTTATTTGATTTTATATTTTATAATCTCGTTTATGGGGCTTTTTCTTTTCAGGCTTTATGTGAAAGAGTTTTTTCATGTGGTAAGAGAATACAGGAGAAGTGCACTGAAAAAAAGGATACTGGTTCTAGGTATTGATGAACAGTCAATTGCTATTGCAAGAGCCATTCTTGATAATCCAAGCTTACCTTATCAGGTTGTTGGTTTTTTAACCCAAAGAACAGATTCAAAAAGGGCTTCTTTACTTGGAAAGCCTATTTACGAAAAGAAAAAAATTGAAGAAAACACAAAAGAAGACCTTATTATTGATGGTGTTCTTATTGTCAAAGAAATGATGGCTAAAGATGAAGTTAACTCTTGGGTGAATTTATTTTTAGAAAAAGATCTAAATGTCTTCAAAGCACCTTCTGTACAGAAATTAAGAGATAGTGATGTAGGAGGGTCTATCAGAAGTCTTCAGATCGAAGATTTACTGAACAGAAAGCCCATTAAAATTCAAAATGAGAAAGTAAGAAGCAGGCATTTCGATAAAGCAGTACTCGTAACCGGAGGAGCTGGCTCTATAGGGAGTGAAATTGTAAGGCAGGTAGCGCTTTTTAAGCCATCACTAATTGTTGTTTTAGACCAGGCTGAAACACCGCTTTATGACATTGAACTTGAAATGAGAGAAAAATTCCCTCATATCGTTTTCAAGTTTGTCTTGGGAGATGTTTCAAACCAACATAGAATGGAGCCTTTATTCCAAACTTATAACTTCTCAATGGTATATCATGCGGCCGCTTATAAACATGTACCATTGGTTGAAGAAAATCCTCACGAAGCTATTTTTGTTAATATACTGGGGTCCAAAATTATTGCAAGACTATCCAGTAAATATAAAGTGAACAGATTCGTTATGGTATCTACAGATAAAGCTGTGAATCCCACTAACGTTATGGGCGCCTCAAAACGTGCCGCCGAACTTTTTGTACAGTCACTTCAGAATGTGGAAGGTAACGTTACTAAATTTATTACAACAAGATTTGGAAATGTATTAGGTTCTAACGGCTCTGTTATTCCTCATTTTAAAAAACAGATTGAAGCAGGTGGACCGGTGACGATTACCCATCCGGATATTGTGAGATACTTCATGACAATTCCTGAAGCCTGTGAACTGGTTCTTCAGGCCGGTACAATGGGAGAAGGTGGAGAGATTTTTGTTTTTGATATGGGAGAACCTGTTAAAATTCTCGATCTTGCGAGAAGAATGATAAAATTATCAGGATTCGAACCGAATATTGATATAAAAATCATCTATACGGGATTGCGACCAGGTGAAAAACTATATGAAGAACTCTTAAGTGATGATGCAAAAACACTTCCTACTCACAATGAGAAAATAATGATCTCTAAAGATCCTTCTATGGGATTTGAAGAAATAGATATGCTTACTAAACGAATTACAAAAGCTTCTTTAAGAAGGGATAAAGTAGAGGTAGTAAGAATCCTTAAAACAATAGTGCCGGAATTTAAAAGCAATAATTCTATATTTGAAGCACTAGATAAATAAGAGGAATATAAATGTATATTTGTACAATTTAAAAATATGAAAGGGAAAATATTAGCTATATCATTAGGTATTTTATTAGTTTCTTGTAAGACAAATAAGAATGCGCAAAATGATTTAAATTATATGCAGAATATAGAGCAGGTGGCTATAGATGCTTCTGTGAAAAATTCTGGAAACACAATACAGGTTGGAGATCAGCTTATTATTCTGATTACAGCAAAAGACATGGATGTTGTAAAACCATTCAACCAAAATTATTCCTCATCCGAAACAATACAACCTAATGGTGCTGCAGGAGGAAATACTCCAGGACAGGGAACCACCAATATTTCGGGACCTACATATATTGTGGATGCTGATGGCAATATCGACTTTCCTATTTTAGGCCAACTAAACACAACGAATAAATCTCTTGTTGATTTTAAGAGTGAGCTTCGTGAAAAATTAACAAAGTATATTATTAGCCCAACTGTAAACGTAAGACTTGCTAATTTTAAGGTTACAGTACTGGGTGAAGTTAACAGACAAGGAGATTATACCATATCAAACGGGAAAGCAACGATCTTAAATGCTCTTGGATTAGCAGGTGACCTTACGATGTATGGAAAAAGAGATGATATATTAATTATAAGGTCTGAGAATGGCCAGATCACTCACGGAAAAGTAAATCTGCACGATGCCAATCTCATTAATTCACCTTATTATAATTTGAAACAAGGGGATGCAATCGTTGTAGCATCTAATAAATCAAGAAGTATTGCGGCGAAACAAAACCCCAATACAGGTATTTATTTAACAGCAATTTCAATTGGTATTACGGCAATCGCGGTAGTAATAAGTCTATTCAAGAAATAAATTAATGAACAATCAGGAATCTACTCAATTTTCTCAAACAGAAGATCAATTTAATATTAACGAGATTATAAAACCATATGTAAAAAGATGGCCATGGTTTGTGGTTTCAGCTCTTTTATTTGTAGTTGCAGCATATATTGCTTTTAAATTTATGACTCCTGTTTACAATATAAAGACTACAATTTTAATTAAAGATACTAAAAATGCCCCTACAGCAAGCACTGATGCCAGTGTCCTGCAGGATCTATCAGGCTTTGGAGGGATGAAAACCAACAGTATCGAAAATGAAATTGAAATTCTCAAGTCCAAAAGACTAATGAGAGATGTTGTAATTACTAAAAATCTTCAGGTTGATATTTTTGCTAAGGGAAAAATTATTAAAAAAGAATTATATAAGAATACTTCTCCTATAATTGTAAAAATAATTAATGAAAAGCCTCTTGCAAAATTTCCAGGTAAACCCTTAGCTGTTTCTATAAACGGGAATGAAATTAATATTACTTCAGATGAGTTAGGAAAAGGAATTGTTTCTGGTTTCGGAAAAACAATAAGTCTGCCCTTTGCAAATATTATTATTGTTAAAAATAACCAATTTAATCCAAATGAAATTAAAGATGTCAACACTCGTGATTTAGAGGTTTTTATTTCACCGATAGAAGCAAAAGTTAACAGTTTACAAAAACAGGTGGGTATTGGAGTTGTAAACAAAGAAACTACTGTGGTAGGACTTGAAATCAACTATCCTGAGACAAACAAAGCAGCAGATATTTTGAATACATTAGTGGTAATGTACAATAACGATGCGATTACAGATAAAAATCAGGAATCCAAAAAAACCTTGGACTTCATTGAAGACAGAGTAAAAAAGCTTTCTGTGGAGCTTGGCCAGGTAGAAAATGAAAAAGAAAACTTTAAATCAAGAAATAATTTAACAGATCTTGAAACAGAGGCAAAAATTAACTTACAGAGTTCTGCTGCTGCGAGAGCTAAGCAGTTAGAGGTAAATGCTCAGTTAGAGCTTACAAATTCATTGCTGAATTTCGTTTCTAAACAAGGTCAGTACCAGGTTTTACCGGCCAATGTAGGTCTTAATAATTCAGAAGCAGTCGCTGGAATAGTAAATTATAATCAATTAATATTACAGAGAAATAGATTGCTGGAATCTGCTACACCGGAAAACCCGGCAGTTGTGGATGTTACAAAACAAATTGGTTCTTTACGTACTTCAATTGTTCAAAGCTTACAGAAAAACCAAACCGGATTGGAGCTTGCCAGAGGGGAATATTTAGGAGAACAAAATAAAGTTTCTGAAAAAATTTCTAAACTTCCTTCAATCGAGAAAATGTTTAGAGGTATTGAAAGACAACAACAAATAAAAGAAAACTTATACTTACTATTACTGCAAAAAAGAGAAGAGACAGCTATTGCACAATCTATTACAGCTCCGAAAGCTAAAGTTATAGATACAGCATATTCATCGCAAAGTCCTGTCGCTCCTAAGAAAATGCTAATTATGTTAGCTGCATTTATTATTGGATTTTTAATCCCTATTGCTATTATATACTTAAAGGATCTATTTAATAATAAAATTACAACTAAGCATGATTTGGAAAAACTTATTCATGCACCTGTAATAGCAGAATTACCAAGTATCGAGAAAGGAGATTCTGAAATTGTGAAGACAAATGATATTACACCAATGGCAGAGGCATTTAGAATTCTTATTACGAATATGAATTTTATGCTTCCGAAGGACAAAAAGGGTAAAATCGTATTTGTTACATCTACAGTGAAAGGAGAAGGAAAGACTTTTGCTTCTGTTAACCTGGCCCTGACGCTTGCTAATCCTAAGAAGAAAGTGATCATCATAGGTTCTGATATCAGAAACCCTCAGTTACAAAGATATAATCCTTCCAGAAAGGGACTTACAGGGCTTACCGAATTTTTATATTCTGATAATATTGGACTTGAAGAAATTATTCATGTATCATCTTTTAATCCCCATTTGGATGTTATCTATTCAGGAATGATTCCTCCTAATCCAACAGAATTATTATCTGGCGGCCGATATGAAGTACTATTGGAAGAACTTAAAGGAATGTATGACTATATTATTCTAGATACAGCACCGTTGCTTCTAGTTACTGACACCTTCCTTATTGCTGATAATGCAGATGTTACGATCTATGTATCAAGATCCAGATATACAGAAAAATCGTTAATGGAATTTGCTAATATTAATATAGATCAGAAGAAGATTCGTAATGTTGGTTTTGTCCTTAACGATGTTAATAGAGAAAATTTAGGATATAGTAACAAATATGGTTATGGATACAATAACCACGTTGAAAAATCATGGTTTCAAAAAATAAAAAATAAATTTAGCGAATGATGAAAACATATAAAATAGCAGTTATTGGGCAAGGCTATGTAGGACTTCCTTTATCATTAGAATTTGCAGCTCATTACTCTGTATTAGGATTCGATATCAATGGGCAGCGTGTGAATCAGCTTAATGAAGGACAAGATATCACACTGGAAGCAGATATAGAAAAGCTTAATGATGGCTTAAAAAAATATAATGAATCTAATGGATCTGTAGGATATAAAGCTACAAGCGAATTGTCTGATATTGCTGAGGCTAATATTTTTATTGTAACAGTTCCTACACCAATAGATAAATATAACGCTCCAGATCTTAATCCGTTGATTTCTGCTTCAAAAATGTTGGGAGAAATTATAAAAAAGGGAGATATCGTAATTTATGAATCTACCGTTTTCCCAGGTTGTACAGAAGAAGAATGTGTGCCGGTTTTGGAAAAATATTCAGGATTAAAATATAATGAGGACTTTTTTGTAGGATACTCTCCGGAAAGAATTAACCCGGGAGATAAAGTCAACACACTTACAAGTGTAAAAAAAGTAACTTCTGGTTCCACAGAAGAAATTGCTGAAGAAGTAGACCTTCTGTATAAAAAAATTATTACCGCAGGAACCCATAAAGCTTCAAGCCTTAAAGTTGCTGAAGCTTCAAAAGCAATCGAAAATGCACAACGCGATGTTAATATTTCTTTTGTAAATGAACTGGCACTGATTTTTGACAGAATAGGGATTGATACAAACGATGTTTTAGAAGCTGCCGGCACAAAATATAACTTCTTAAAATATAAACCGGGACTTGTTGGAGGGCACTGTATTTCCGTGGATCCTTATTACTTAGCCCATAAAGCAGAACAATTAGGTTACCATCCGGATGTGATTTTATCAGGACGTCGTGTAAATGATTCAATTGCAAAATTCATAGCAGCAAAAGTGGTGAAACTTATGATTGCTAAAGGTGGAATTATTAAAGATTCACAAGCATTAATTTTGGGAGTTACATTTAAGGAAAACTGCCCAGATGTGAGAAATACCAAAGTAGTAGATATTTACACGGAGCTTTCGGATTATGGAGTTAATGTAGATATTTATGATCCTTGGGCTAGCAAAGAAGAAGTAAAACATGAATATGGAATAGACATCTTAGATGAGCTTATTGAAGGTAAGAAATATGACTCTTTGATTATAGCCGTTTCACATAATGAATTCCTTCAAATGGATCTCAATACTTTGAAGAAAGAAAATTCAGTTGTTTTTGATACTAAAGCCTGTTTAGACAGAGATTTGGTAGATGCCAGATTATAAAGATTTACAATGAACTATGATATCATAATTGTTGGAGCCGGTTTAGTAGGACTGGCTACTGCATATCAATTAAAACTTAAAAATCCAGAATCTAAGATCTTGGTTTTAGAAAAAGAAAATGATGTATCACTACATCAGTCCGGACATAACAGTGGAGTGATTCATAGTGGGATATATTACAAACCAGGTAGTTTAAAAGCGAAAAATTGTATAGAAGGTTATAATTCTGTGATCAATTTTGCTAAAGAACATGGTATTCGCTATGATCTATGTGGAAAAATCATTGTGGCCACTTCGCAGGAAGAATTACCACTTTTAGATAATATTTACAAAAGAGGAGTAGAAAACGGACTTCAGGATCTGAAATATCTTTCAAGGGAGGAATTTCGTGAAATTGAACCTCACTGTGAAGGAGTTAAAGCAATTAAAGTTCCGCAGACAGGTATTATAGACTATCCGGGGGTTGCAAAAAAAATTAAGGAGCTCTTTGAAGAATTAGGAGGAGAAGTTAAATTCAATAACGAAGTTAGAAATATTATAAACAACAACTCTGAAATTGTTGTTAAAACTCAGATTTCTGAATTCAAAACAAAGAAACTAATTTCTTGTGCAGGGCTGTATTCTGATAAGATTACAAAAATGACCAATGAAAAGAATGATGTCATTATCATTCCTTTCCGTGGTGAATATTATAAAATAAAGGATGAAAAGAAGCATTTGGTAAAACATCTTATTTATCCCGTTCCTGATCCGAGTTTTCCATTTCTGGGCGTCCATTTTACAAGAATGATTGACGGAAATATTGAAGCTGGTCCTAATGCTGTATTAGCTTTCAAAAAAGAAGGATACAAGTTCTTTGATTTCAATCTTGAAGAAACCATGCAGACATTAATGTGGCCCGGATTCAGAAAGATTGTTGCCAAATACGGTAAAACAGGATTAGGAGAAGTTCATCGTTCGTTATCAAAATCTGCATTTACAAAAGCGCTTCAAAAACTTATGCCTGAAATTCAAGAGTCTGACCTTGTACCAGGAGGTTCAGGAGTTAGGGCACAAGCTTGTGACAGAAATGGTGGATTGATTGATGATTTTGACATTGTGAAAAATGGAAATATCATTCATGTGAGAAATGCTCCATCACCAGCAGCCACATCTTGCCTCTCCATCGGGAATAAGATAAGCGAGCTAATTGAAAACTAACATCGAAGACTAAATATAAATTTCATATGAAAATTCAAATGGTTGATCTAAAAGGTCAATACGAAAAAATAAAACATGAAGTAAATGCAGGAATTCAGGACTGTCTGGACAACACTGCGTTTATCAATGGCCCTGCGGTAAAAGACTTTCAGCTGAATTTTGAAAAATACCTGAATGTAAAACATGTCATCCCGTGCGCAAACGGAACAGATGCCTTGCAGATTGCGATGATGGCACTGGATTTAAAGCCTGGAGACGAAGTAATTTGCCCGGCTTTTACTTATGTAGCTACTGCTGAAGTGATAGGCCTTTTAGGCTTAAAGCCAATCATGGTAGATGTAGATGAACATACTTTCAATATTGAATTGGAAGGACTTGAAAAATATCTTACTCCAAATACTAAAGCCATCGTTCCCGTACATTTATATGGACAAGGAGCTGATATGGAAAGAATTCTTGAATTTGCAGAAAAACATAATCTTTTTGTTATTGAAGATAATGCTCAGGCAATCGGATCTGATTATACATTTACAGATGGAACAGTTAAAAAAACCGGAACCATCGGACATATAGGATGTACATCTTTTTTTCCATCCAAAAACCTGGGCTGTTATGGTGATGGAGGAGCTTTAATGACGAATGATGATGATCTGGCAATGAAGATAAGAATGATTGCCAACCACGGCCAACAAAAAAAATATTATCATAAAGTTCTGGGATGTAATTCCAGATTAGATACCATTCAGGCTGCAGTTTTAAAAGTGAAATTAAAGCACCTTGATGAATACTCTACAGCCAGAAATAAAATGGCAGCATATTATGATGATAACTTACAATCTGTTGCAGAAATTCAAATTCCGCAAAGAGCAAAAAATTCAACACATGTTTTTCATCAGTATACATTAAGGGTAAAGAGCGGAAGAAGAGACGAATTACAACAATATTTGGGTGAAAAGAATATTCCAAGTATGATTTATTACCCTCTGCCGTTATATAAGCAGGAAGCTTTTGCACAGTATGTAGAACCTAATTTTATATTACCCGTTACAGAACTCCTTTGTTCAGAAGTGATTTCTCTCCCTGTTCATACAGAATTTAATCAGGAAGATGCAGATTTTATTATCTCAGAAATCAAGAATTTTTTTAATAAAAATAAGTAATCAACTATAAAAGAATAAATATGTCGGATTTTTTTGCACACGAAACGGCAGTTATTGATGAAGGCTGTAATATAGGAGCCGGAACAAAAATTTGGCACTTTTCTCACATTATGCCAAATTGTACTTTGGGAGAAAAATGTAATATTGGCCAAAATGTGGTCGTTTCACCAGGTGTCATTTTAGGAAAAAATGTAAAAGTTCAGAACAATGTTTCTATATATGAAGGAGTAACTTGTGATGATGATGTATTTCTTGGCCCTTCAATGGTTTTTACTAATGTTATTAATCCTAGAAGTGCTGTTAACCGAAAAAGTGAATATCTTAAAACACATGTTGGGACAGGAGCGTCAATTGGGGCTAACGCAACAATAGTCTGTGGTCATAACATTGGAAAGTTTGCTTTTATCGGAGCTGGAGCTGTGGTTACAAAAGAAGTTCCCGATTATGCGTTAGTGGTAGGAAACCCTGCAAAACAAATAGGATGGATGAGCGAATTCGGACATCGTCTGAATTTTGATGGAGAAGGAATTGCTGTATGTGAAGAAAGCGGTGAAAAATATAAATTAGATAGTAATCAAGTTTCAAAAATTTAATATAGAATGTCTGAAAAAATAAAATTTGCCGTTGTAGGCTGTGGGCATATCGGAAAAAGACATGCAGAAATGGTGTCGAGAAATGCCGAATGTGAATTGGTGGCTTTAATTGATGTAAAAGATAAATCCTCTTTAGGAATTGAGAATTATGAGGTGCCGTTTTTTACGTCATTAGATGGATTTCTTAATTCAGGGATTGAAGTAGACGTTATCAATATTGCTTCACCAAATGGTTTTCACTTTGAACAGTCTTATAAAGCAATATCAGCAGGAAAACACATAGTGGTTGAAAAGCCGATGGCACTTAATAAACAACATGCCGAAAAGCTTATTTTTCAAGCCTTACACAAACATAAGCAGGTTTTTGCTGTAATGCAGAACCGTTATTCTCCTCCTTCTGCATGGGTGAAGGAAATGGTAGAAAGCGGAAAACTTGGTAAAATATTCATGGTGCAGCTTAACTGTTATTGGAATCGTGATGACAGATATTATAAGCCGGAATCTTGGCATGGAAAACTGGAGTTGGATGGAGGTACTCTATTTACACAGTTCTCGCATTTTATTGATATCATGTATTGGCTATTTGGCGATATTACCAATATCCAGGCTAAGTTTGCAGACTTTAATCACAAAGATCTTACAGATTTTGAAGACTCAGGTTTTGTAAGTTTTGATTTTGTGAATGGAGGAATGGGATCTATTAATTATTCTACATCCGTTTGGAATCAGAACCTTGAAAGTTCAATGACTATCATTGCCGAGAATGGCGCAGTGAAAATTGGAGGACAATACATGGATAAAGTGGAAGTTTGTAACGTAAAAGATTATGTAATGCCGGAATTACCACCTACAAACCCAGGTAACGACTACGGTGCATACAAAGGTTCCGCTGCTAATCACCACTACATTATTGAAAATGTTGTGGATGTGATTAAAGGGAGAAATACGATTACTACAAATGCTCTGGAAGGATTAAAAGTTGTAGATATTATCGAAAGAATTTACGAGCTGAAAAACTAGTAATGGCAGCAAGCAACAATTCTGTTGTGGGAAAATGTAATAATTAAATAGAATGGTTGAAAAAATATTAAGTCTGCTAAAAAAGCCTGCAATTTTATATTCAATTGCCAATATGCTTTTTTTGTCTACTATTTTTTTAGCAGATGTTATCGTTGCAAGAACCTATTCTTTAGAACAGGTAGGTGGTTGGAAACAGCTTATATTGCTTGTACAATTTACTGCTACACTCTTATCTTTTGGATTTATTGAGGGGTTTAGATATAACATTGCTAAACATCACGATAAAATAAAAGAACTTTTAGGAACAACGATATTTATTTTTATATTAATAAGTAGCGTTATTTTTATATTTTTAAGTATTGATACTTTTTCAAAAACATTCGGAGAATTATTAGGGATAAATGTTATAATAAAAGCGGGTTTTTTGATTCCGCTTCTATATTTCTTACTTTCGGCTAATGGCGTTTATTTGCAGATTTGCCTATCCATAGGTAAAATTAAGGTAATATTAATTTCAATGGTTGTTTTCTGCATTGTATTGGCAGCAACTCTTTTTACATTTTTGATAAATGATATTTTTGATTTTCAACTTAATATATTTTTACCTTTTTTATTAGCATTGGGTCTACAGTTAACTACTTATGTGGTTATTCTTAAAATTTATCCACAGATTAATATGAGTAAAATAAATGTTTCTATGATGCTTAAATATGGTTTCCCATTATTTATAGCTACTTATTTAGGAATGTTTACTTTGCATATAGATAAGGTCATTATTAACAAAATCGGAGGATTAAGTGAATTCGCTATTTATTCTATAGGAGCACTGGAAATTCCTTTTGCAGGATTAATAACAAAATCAATAGTAAGTGTCAGCTATCCTATCATTGTAAAACATGTCGAAAATGATGAGATTGATAAAGGGACAGATATTTGGCTTCATGATATTAAAAAAGCATCCTATTTTATTTTTCCTTTAGTCTTTGCATGCATATTATTTTCTAAACAGATTATTTTAGGATTATTTGGTGATAGATATGCTGCCGCTGTTCCCGTATTTGAGGGATACTGCCTAATATTACTTTGGAGAAATGCTACATATGGCACTATCTTGTCGATTAAAGGAAAGACAAATTATATTACTCTTGTATCTTTAATATCGCTGTTGGCAAATATTATTCTTATTTATTTTTTCTACCACATGTGGGGAATTATGGGTATTGTAAGAGCTTTATTTTGCTCAGTTTCAATTTGGAATCTTACTAGCTTATATTTTGAAAAGAATTTGAAAAGGTATTTCTCTTTATATAAAGATAAGTGGATGTTTGGATTAATATTAGCCATTTTTGTATTATATTTTTTCAAACAATGGTATCATTAAGTAATGGTAAGCAATGATCAGCATTATTATTTCTTGAATACAATCAGATTTTATAATTATAAAATTTAAAAACAAAATCAAATGTGTGGAATCGCAGGAATTATAAGTCAAAATAGAGAAATTTTAACTTACCAGCAATTAAAAAAAATGACAGATGCCATTGAGCATCGTGGACCAGACGGAGAAGGGCAATGGATCAATGATAACAACGGAGTAGGACTGGGACATAGGAGACTATCTATCATAGATCTCTCCGATGCCGGTAGTCAGCCAATGCATTATTTGGACAGATATAGCATCGTTTTCAATGGTGAAATATATAATTACATAGAAATTAGAGAGTTTTTAAAAACAAAAGGATACACTTTTGTTTCAGATTCCGATACAGAAGTATTGATGGCTAATTTCGATTATAAAAGAGAAAAATGCCTTGAAGATTTTGATGGTATGTTTTCATTTGCTCTTTGGGATAAAAAAGAACAGATTTTATTCTGTGCTAGGGATAGATTTGGTGAAAAACCATTTTTTTATCACCAGAGTAATAATAACTTTTATTTTGGATCGGAAATGAAAGCTCTTTGGAGTGTAGGGGTTCCAAGAGAAACCAACAATAGAATGCTGTTCAACTATTGGCATTTCGGATATATTAATAATTCAAATGATCTATCCGAAACGTTCTATAAAAATATATTTTTGCTTGAACCAAGCCACTATATGATTGTAGATCCCAATGGGAAAATAGTAAAAAAACAAAAGTATTGGGATATTGATTATAAAAATCAATTAGATACAATTGATTTTAATGAGGCTAAAGATACTTTCTTCAGATTATTTGAAACCTCTATAAGCAGAAGACTTCGTTCGGACGTTGCAGTCGGAACAAGTTTGTCCGGAGGTCTGGATAGTTCTTCAACAGTTTGTATGATTAATCATATGAAAATTAATAATGTTGAGCAAAAGACTTTTTCCGCCCGTTTTCCCAATTTTATCAAAGATGAATCTGTTTATATCGATAAAGTTTTAAACAGTGTAAATGCAAAGGGAATAAGCTGTTTTCCAACTATTGAAAGCATGGTTGCCAATGTTCAGGAAATTATTCATCACCAGGAAGAACCTTTTGGAACATTAAGTATTGCAGCTCAGTATGAAGTAATGAAATTGGCGAGAGACAACAATGTTATCGTTTTATTAGATGGGCAGGGAGCAGATGAATACCTATGTGGATATCATGGACTAATTGATTCTTTCTTTATAGAATTAAAGAAAAAAGACAAAAAATTATATAAACAGCAATTAGAGATCTATAAGGAAGTACATGCTTCCAATCAGATTAATAGCATTTCTAGAAGATTAAGAATGAGTTTCCTAAAGGAAAAACTTTCTGATGCTCAGATCGATAAATTGTTAGGAATAAAATCAGGAATAGATAACTTTACCAAAAAGGATGCTAAAAAAGATCTTTATTCTAAATATAAAAACGAACAGTTCGAAAGAAAATACAGTGCTACATCATTAAATGAAATGCTTTATCACGCAACATTCAGAGGCGGTTTGCAAGAATTATTAAGGTATGCAGATAGAAACTCTATGGCACACTCTTTAGAAGTACGACTACCGTTTTTATCTCATGAATTAGTAGAATTCGTGTTTACTCTACCATCTACATGTAAAGTAAATAATGGATTCTCTAAATACATACTTAGAGAAGCAATGAACGATGTTGTGCCAAAAGATATCGTTTGGAGAAAAGATAAAATAGGTTATGAACCACCTAATAAAAATGAAGTAAACGGAGTTCCGTTGAAAAATTATTTGATCAATGAATTTAAAATTTAATATTTAGGTTCTATATCACAAAACTTTCAGTAAGTCTTCAAAAACATTAGAAAATACAACTATGAAATTATTAACAGTGCTGGGGGCACGTCCACAATTTATAAAAGCAAGTTCAGTAAGCCGGGAAATAAAAAAACATTCAGAAATTGAGGAAATAATAGTACACACTGGGCAACATTATGATACTAATATGTCTGACATATTCTTTGAACAAATGCATATTCCTAAACCAAATTACTTCCTTGGAATTGGTGGAACCACTCACGGAGCGATGACGGGGCAGATGATTGAGCGTATTGAAGAAATTGTATTGAAAGAGAATCCAGATGTCATTATGGTATATGGGGATACAAACTCTACTTTAGCAGGAGCAATAGTCGCATCTAAATTGAACATCAAATTGGCACACGTTGAAGCGGGCTTGAGAAGCTTCAACATGAAAATGCCAGAAGAGGTGAATAGAATATTAACGGATAGAGTTAGCAATTACTTGTTTTGCCCTACCAATAAAGCCATTGAAAATTTACACGCCGAAAATTATCAAAATACCAATTGCAGTATTATAAAAAGTGGAGACGTAATGCTTGATGGAGCTTTGTTTTATAAAGAAATAGCAACCCAGCCAAATTTTGATGTTTCAGGAAATTTTGTACTCAGTACAATTCACAGAGCTGAAAACACAAATGATATCAGTAGATTAAGGAATATTATTGAATCTATGGATGCCATTGCTGAAGATACAAAAGTGATTTTACCTCTACATCCCAGAACAAAAAAAATCATCCAGGAATCCGGAATACCCGTAAAGAATATTACAATTGTTGAGCCGGTAGGATACTTGGATATGGTTTGGCTTTTGAAAAATTGTACTCTTGTAATGACAGATAGTGGTGGTCTTCAGAAAGAGGCTTACTTTTTTAGTAAACCATGTGTTACCTTAAGGGATGAAACAGAATGGGAGGAATTGGTTGACGTAGGAGCTAATATCTTAACAGGAACAGATAAAAATAAAATCCTTGATGCGTACCATACAAGTAAGAATAAGGAAATTGTATTTTTAGATACCCTATATGGGAAAGGAGATGCAAGCAGTATAATTATAAAAGAACTTTTAAAATGAAAGTATGTTATTTGACTTGGGGGGAAACTCCAAGATCATATGGAGTCTTTGGGTCACAGGTTTTAGGACAGTTTGTGGCTAATACGGATGAAATAAAAAATGGCAGTTTTTATTTTATTTCCGGTGTACCCGTTATTCACAGTGGGCACATTAGGGAAAAAGGGAAGTATAAAGAAGAGATTCAAAAAGTTAAACAGAAATTAGGAAAAATAAACTTTATAAGTACACCCATTTTTGCAGTACAGTCTGTAGCATATATGCACAGATTTTTGTTTAATTTTTTATTTCACGGAGCAGAATCATTCCTTGCCAATCATCTCAAATCTATAAAGCCTGATATCATACATTGCAGAGGTTATGGTGCAACATGGTTGGCTCTGAAAATAAAGAAAAAATATAATCTTAATTATAAAGTCATATTTGACGCCAGAGGTCTTTTTCCGGAAGAATATGCACTTAAAAATAAATATACCCAGCCTAATAAGAATTATTTATTTTTAAAAAAAATGGAAAAGCAGCTTCTTACTGAAGCTGATGTTACCATTGTAGTTTCGGATACCATGGCCCAATCTTACGAAGAAATTGGAGCTAAGTCAATAGAAAAAATATATTTAAGTGTAGATACGGAAAGCCTGAATTCTACTTCAGGCAATTCAAACAATGAAGTGGTCTATTGTTATCTGGGTGCCTTAACTCAGACAACTTGGCATACCATAAATGATCTGTTGGAACTGTATACGGAATTACGAAAGAAAACACCCAACTGTAAGCTGAAAATCATTACCACATCCTCGCACGAAGCTATAAAAGAAGTTTTTGCAAAAATTCCTCAAGACGAAATTATACTGACTTCAACCAAAAATACCAATGAATTGAAAGAAGAGCTTTCTGATGTGAGTTTCGGATTGCTGCCTTACCGCAAGTCTACTTCATCTTTTGAAGATGCTGTGGGGTATAGTATTTTAGGAACTAAAACTGTTGAATTTACTGCAATGGGGATTCCCGTTATAGTAAATAAGGAATGTGGAGGAGCTTCTGTTTTAACAAAAAAATATGATCTTGGCATTACATACAGTCCAAAAACATTTGAAGAACTTACTGTAGAGAATATCAATAGATATATAAACGATGGAAAAGCAACAGAACGTAGTAATGTAGCGAAAGATCTGTTTGACTACAAAAAAAACGCTGAGAGATATAGAAAATTGTATCAAAAATTAACCGGAGTATAAAATATGTTAGTTTCAAAATTTGGAATACGTTCAGTTTTCTTTTTTATCTTTTTTTTAGTAATAGGTAGACTATATCTTTTTCCATTTGGTGATGAACCAGATTTTGAAGCGCGTGCTTATGAATTGGTAAGAGAAAGTAGACAGCCTTTTTGGACTCCCTATTTTTACTTTGATTCTATACTGAGAACTTTTACATATTACTCTTCATGTTATACAAATAGTACACTGTTTTCTTATTTTTCCAGTATAGATGACAAAACATGTACTGAAGATGTTATGCAAAGTTTGGGTAGAATTGCAATCACTATTTTTTCGATGTTGCCATTTTTATTTGCCGTTATTTTCAGAGAAACGACATTCAAAATAGTCAACGGTTTAGGAATGAAATTCTCAATTGAAGAATGGAATTATAGATTAGATGTTTTATGCCTAGTATTGGTCTTTTTAGGGTTTGTATTTCACGTGGGGGTTTTAGGTTTAGAACAATTTGTATTGGTCTTAACGATACCTATATTTCTTTTTTGGGGGAGATGGCCTATCATAGTAGCTATGATTATACTAATCTCGTTCCTTGATTTGGGTAATTCTACGGTGATTGCTACTTTTGTTAGTATTACCTGTGCTTTTTCCTACCTTGATAAGCGTAAAATCATTATTGCAGGTATTGCTCTTGTATTTGGAGCCTTGATTTTAGGAATCAGCTCATTGTCATATATATCAAATATAGGATTCCTTTCTGATAAAGCCAATGCAATGTTACAAGGAGAAGAAAAATTGGGACTCCGTAATAAATATCCAATATTTTTGCGACCAATCATTACCTTTATGACAGGTATTTTTTTGACACCATCAGGAGTTAAAGTAATACCAGTTTATATTTTGTATGGGATTGTAATAGTAAGATTGTTTATTCAAAAAAAGACATCTTCTATTCAAGATAAACATTCTTATCAAAAATTTGTCTTTATTTCAGGAGTAATTTCCGCTACCTTATTTTTTATATTCATGGTACCAAATTACTCAAATGCTAAATACTACATATTTATGTTACCGTTTATTTTCTACTCTATTTTAAATAAAACGAACAAAAAAAGTATTTTCAATTTTATAATAGTAATGAATTTTATTATATATCTGCATCTGTTTTTTTATAAGTTATAACTGCCACAACAAATTCAGATCAATGAAATATCATTATTAAATAAGCGAATATGTCAATAATTAAGATTCTTCTCGCAACGTATAACGGAGAAAAGTATATTACAAGTCAAATTAACTCCATTCTTAACCAAAATGGAGTTGAGGTGGATATTGTAATAAGTGATGATAGCAGTAAGGATAAAACCATTGAAATCATTTCCCAAAATTATCCCCAAATCAGGATAAACCAAAATATTCCGGGAACAGGTTCTGCAGCAAATAATTTTCTGAAAATGGTTGATAATTTGAATTTTAATGAAAATTTTGATTATGTTGCATTTTGCGACCAGGATGATATCTGGTTACCGGAGAAGATGGAATCGGCAGTCAACTTCCTTAAGAAAGAAAATGCACAGTTATATTGCTCAAATCTTACCAAATGGGAAGAATCAGACAATTCTTTAAGTGTATTGAAAAAAGATTTCCCCCAAAAAAAATATGATTATCTTTTTGAAGGTGGTAGCGCTGGCTGTACTTATGTTTTCACTAAAGATTTTGCTTTAAATCTTCAAAAATTTCTAAAAAAAGCAGATAATATAAATTGGAAAGCATTTTCACATGATTGGCTGGTATATTTCTTTGCAAGAACGCATAAGTATAATGTTGTTATAGATTCAAATTCTTATATACACTATAGAATCCATGCTTCTAATGTTCATGGCCATCTAAATAAAATGTCTTTCAATACGATCAAAGAAAAATCATCAGAAGTATTGAACGGGTACTACCAAAAACACATTCAAAATTATATACAATATATCGATAAGGATACAGAAGAATATAAAATTTACGAACAATTTTTGGGAAGTTATTTTCAAAGAAATTTTACAATATTAAAATATAATACGCAGTTAATGAGGGACAATAAAAAAATGATGATTTTTGTTGTACTTAATTTATTAAAATTTAGATAGATTATTCATGTATAAAAATTTTATAAAGAGGATAATAGATTTTGTGAGTGCCTTTTTGGGATTCCTCATTTTAAGCCCTATTTTTATAATTGTAACGATTGGGTTATATTTTGCAAATAACGGGAAACCCTTTTTCTTTCAGAAAAGGCCCGGAAAAAATGGAAAAATTTTTAGTATTATCAAGTTTAAAACAATGAATGATAAAAAAGACCCTCAAGGGAATCTTTTATCAGATGCAGATAGACTTACCGCGATAGGATCATTCGTAAGAAAAACGTCATTGGATGAAATACCTCAGTTGATAAATGTTTTAAAAGGAGATATGTCCCTTATTGGACCACGCCCTCTTTTACCAAAATACTTATCTTTGTATAACCAATTTCAAGCGAGAAGGCACGAAGTAAGACCAGGAATCACGGGCTGGGCACAGGTAAATGGACGAAATTCTATTTCCTGGGAGAAAAAATTTGATTATGATGTGTGGTATGTTGACAATATTAGTTTAGGCTTAGATATAAAAATTATTTTATTAACAATAAAAAAAGTCTTTAAATCTGAAGGGATTACTCAGGAAAATAATGCTACGGCAGAAGAATTTAAAGGATCAAAATAAATATGGGAGCACAAATAAAAAAAATAGAATATGTATTTCCTGAAATTGTAGTTACCAATGAAGATCTGAAAAAAGATTTTCCGGATTACGATTTTGAAAGGTTTGAAGAGAAAGTAGGTATTCAAAAAAGATATATTGTAAGCGAAAACGAAACCGGTTTAGATCTTGCTGAGAAAGCATGTAATAAATTGTTTGAAAGTTTTGATAAGCAAAAGATAGACTACATTCTATATTGTACACAAAGTCCCGAATACTTTTTGCCAACTACGGCTTGTATTCTTCAGGATAAATTAGGTTTAAGAACAGATATAGGTGCATTGGATTTTAACCTAGGATGTTCTGGTTTTACCTATGGAGTGAATTTAGCAAATGCTCTTATCTCTTCAGGTCAGGTAGAAAATGTCTTATTGGTTACTGCCGAAACCTATTCAAAATTTATACATCCGAAAGATAAAACAAACAGGTCTATATTTGGCGACGCTGCAGCTGCAACACTTATCAGTAAAACTGAAAATGATAATATTTTAAAGTTTAAATTTGGTACGGACGGTTCTGGGTACGATAAATTGATTATCAAAAACGGTTGCAGTAGATTTCCTTTGGATCCTGGCGCAGAAGAAATTGAGTATGGCACTGATAATGTATATACAGATAATCATTTGTATATGAACGGTCCTGAAATTTTTAACTTTACGACCAAAGCCATTCCTAATTTTGTGAAAGAAATTATGGAAGAAAATAGGATGGATATAGGGCAGGTTGATCAGTTTGTTTTCCACCAAGCCAATTCTTTTATGTTAGATTTTCTCAGAAAAAGAATTAAAATAGATAAGGAAAACTTCTATAATGATCTTTCAAACGGGGGAAATACAGTGTCATGTACCATCCCGATTGCTTTAAAAAGATATACAGACAGTCTGGATGAAGATAAAGAGCTCACCCTCGGAATTGTAGGATTTGGGGTAGGGTTATCTTGGTCAGGCGGAATAATTAAAATAAATAATAAACTTTAAGAATATAATATAATGAATATTGCAGATTTTACATCACAATTACAGGAAGAATTAGAATTGGAAATTGATTTGACTCCGGAAACGGATCTTTCTCAATTAGAAGAATGGGACTCTATGGCAGCGATGATCCTTATCGGTTTTGTATCAGATAACTTTGGAGTATTGTTAAACGGTGATGATATTGCTAAAATTACAACAGTAAATTCTTTAGTTGAAAAAATCGGAGAAGATAAATTTGATTAATTATGTTTCAGGAGTTTAATAATGTTTCGATAGATTATATCAGTTCCAGTGTTCCGATTCATACAGTAGGGAATTCTTTTTTTTCAACATTGTTAACAGAAAAAGAAATAAGAGTTTTTGAAAAAACAGTTGGAATCAAAGAGAGAAGATGGGC
Organism: Chryseobacterium sp. 14P4.3.2; assembly: GCF_057799275.1. Lineage (NCBI taxonomy): Bacteria > Pseudomonadati > Bacteroidota > Flavobacteriia > Flavobacteriales > Weeksellaceae > Chryseobacterium > Chryseobacterium sp. 14P4.3.2. The sequence continues at coordinate 96,305 of NZ_JBYOKO010000013.1, read as the reverse complement.
TCATAAAGATGTGACAGCATCAGATCTGGGATTTGCAGCTGCAGAAGAAATACTAAAGCTGGTTGACAAAAATGAGATTAAAAGTCTTATTTTTCTTTCACAGACCTCAGATTACAAAATTCCCTTTACATCCAATATTCTGCAAGACAGATTGGGATTACAACAGGAAATTTTATGTTTTGATATCAATGCTGGTTGTGCAGGTTTTGTTCAGGGATTGAGCACGGCTTTTTCCATTGCTTCTACTTTAAGAGAAGGAGAAAAAGTATTATTGATCATCGGAGAAACCCTGTCAAAGATTTTGTCACCTACTGATAAAAGTACCAACATGCTGTTTGGTGATGCTGCCTCCGCTATTTTGGTTTCAAAAAGAGGGAGTGCCGATAAGTCATATTTCAATTTCTTTTCAGACGGAACTAATCATGAAGCTATTATAATTCCTGAAGGAGGTTATAGAAAAAGTATTACAAAAGATAGTTTTGATTCTGAAAATGAATCAAATCTTTATCTCAATATGAATGGAGCAAAGGTTTTTGATTTTACATTAAGAGAAGTAGCTCCTAGTATTAAAAAAATTCAGGAGGAATCATCAGTAGACTTATCGGAAATTGATGGTTTCTTCTTTCATCAGTCCAATAGATTTATCATTAAGCAGATAAGCTCTATATTGGGAATTGATACTCATAAAGTCCCGATAAATATTGAACGTTTCGGAAATACAAGTGGAGTAACCATTCCGTTGCTGATCACAACTAATTTAGATCTGCTTACTAATAAAAGCAGAGTTCTATGCAGCGGCTATGGTTCAGGCTTGTCCTGGGGAAACTGTATCATTAATTTATCAGAAACTAAAATTTTACCATTAAAAGAAATATAAACATGAAAGCATTAATACTTCCCGAGCATTATTACAGAAATGATGTTTTAGAAAAAGAACATGAACTTTTGTTTCAGCAAACTTGGTGCTTTGTAGGTTTTAAATCTTTTTTAAAAGAAGAAGATGATTTTATCACTCAGGATATCGGAGGAATTCCGGTAGTTGTACAAAACTGTAGAGGTACGATAAAAGCATTTAAAAATATCTGTTCACACAGACACTCAATTATTCAAGTTGAGCAGTCTGGTAACAGGCCTTTGATGTGTCCTTATCATGGATGGGCATACAATGATAAAGGAATTCCTGCAGGAATTCCAAAGAAACCTTTATTTAAATTCACCAAAGACGAGCTGGAATGCTTAAAACTTAAAGAATATAAAGTAGATTTTTGTGGAGAACTTGTCTTTGTTAACCTTTCCAATGATCCTTCAGAATTGAAAGATTTTATGGGAGATCTTTTCGAAGAGGTTGAAAAAATGAGTAATAATTTTGGAGAATTGGTGGATGTTAATGACATGATCATTAATGCCAATTGGAAAATTTTAGTTGAAAATACTTTAGAAAGTTATCACGTAAATCTTATTCATGAAGAGACCTTTAAAAAATTAGGTGCTGGAGGAATGGAATTTACTTTCATTAAAGAACACTCTGTTTGGGATGCAACTCTTCTGGCAGGCGAAAATGAAGGTAAAAATGCTAAAATTCATTCACCTTATCAAAACCGTGAATACAAAATTTCTGGATATAAGCATCTTGTTGTATTTCCTAATGTTTTGATTTCAAGTACCTATGGTGTTTCTTTTAATTTATCATATATTACTCCCATTGACAGTAATTCGTCAAAATTTGTAAGCTATGTTTTCTTGACAAAGAAAGAAGACGAAAAAGTAAATCCTACTTTAGAAAAAATTTATAAAGAGTCACTGGTAAGTTTCAACAGAAAGGTTTTTGATGAGGATAAAACAATTTGTGAAAAAGTTCAGATTGGGGTGAAAAAATCGCCTTTTACCGGAGAATTAAGTGATGAAGAAGCAAGGGTGTGCGAATTTCAGAAAAACTATAAAAAATACATTGATTAAATGAATATTATTCTTACCGGAGCTACTTCAGGAATTGGCTTTGAAACCATGAAAGATCTTGTGAAGGACGGCCATAAAGTAGTGGCTGTAGCACGAAATTTTGAAAAAATTCAGGATTTTTTAGATGAGGCTAAAGATAATGTTGTTTGCTGTCCTTTAGATTTATCAGAAGTTTCAGAAATTGAAAATTTATTTAAAAACTTAGACTTTTCTGAAAAATTCGATGCGCTCATACATTGTGCAGGAATGGAAGAAACAGTTCCCCTTACATTATACAATCCTGAAAAAATTGAAAGGATATATAAGCTTAATGTATTTTCGGGAATCGAGTTATTAAGACATTTCACAAAGAAAAAATATAGTAATGACGGAGCAAGTGTAGTTTTCATGTCTTCAGTAATGGGAGTGTTGGGACAACCTGGAAAAATAGGTTATTGCTCTACAAAATCGGCCGTAGTAGGTTTGGTAAAGTCAGCTGCTTTGGAATTTGCAAAAAGAAAAATAAGAATAAATGCAGTGCTTCCTGGTGTTGTTGATACTCCGATGACACAAAATCTTTTCTCTCAATTGAGCGAAGATAACGTAAAGGATATTTTAGAAATGCATCCTCTTGGAATCGGAAAAACAGAAGATGTGGTTCCTACAATAAAATTTTTAATATCTAGTGGTTCAAAATGGATTACAGGTCAAAATATAATAATCGATGGAGGGTATTCAATACAGTAAAGAATCTGTAATTATTGGAGCCGGAGGCTTTGGAAGAGAACTTTTGAGTTTTATCAATCACTCTCGCAAATTTAAAGGCAACGTTCCAAATATTGTGGGATTTGTAGATGATAATCTGACTGCTTTAGATCCATTTAATCTTGATCTGAAAGTAATTGATTCCTTATCTAATAATGATTTGAACAGGTACGAAAGTATCTTGTTGGCAATTAACAGCTCTGAAGTGAAAAGAACTATTTTTTCTAATACTGAACCTTCAAAAATACAGGGTTTTGCTCACCACACTTGTATTTTTGGTGACAGAGCCAAAATAGACCAGTCGGTCGTGTTGTTTTCAAATGTTTTAATATCCTGTGATGCGGAGGTGTCAAAAGGGGTATTTATCAACTGCGGAAGCCAGATTGGACATGATGTTTTTATAGACGAATTTACTAATATCATGGCAAATGTAGATTTAGGAGGAAACTGTCGGATTGGGAAAAATGTATTGATAGGAACAGGTTCTACAATCTATCCGGGAGTAAAAATTGCAGATAATACTATTATCGGAGCTGGAAGTGTAGTTTTCAGAAATATTAAAGAGTCTGGAACCTATGTAGGTAACCCTGCAAAAAAAATATTTTAATGACACCAATGAGAAATGTATTTCACAAACTCAAAGTATTTGATAAGTCATTTTTGACTGATGATGCTGTACTATTGACTTTTGATATAACCGAAGAGCTTAAGAATTCTTTTGTTTTTGAATCAGGTCAATATGTTACTTTGAAATCTGAAATCAACAATGATGAAATCAGAAGATCTTACTCAATTTGTACAAGCCCTGAAGAAAATAGTCTTTCGGTGGTTGTAAAAGCAATTAATGGTGGCGTATTTTCAACTTTTATTAAAGACCGCATTGAAGTTGGAGATTATTTAGATGTAGGCTTACCCGAGGGCCGGTTTGTTTATCATATAGCAGATAGCTCTGCCAAAAATATTTTTTTAGTGGCTGCGGGAAGCGGAATTACCCCCATTATTTCTATTGTTAAAAACATTCTGAATAATGAACCGTTAACTAAGATTACATTACTTTTTGCCAATAAGCAAATTGAGGATACTATTTTCCGTGATCAGCTGAGTTCTTTGGAATCTCAGTTTAAGGATACTTTAAAAGTAATTTACATCTTTAGCCGGAAAAAATATGATAATCATTATTTTGGGCGAATTGATCATGATTTTTTACAGACTAAAATTCATCAGCAATTAGATGTGAAAAGTTTTTCAGAATTTTATACCTGCGGGCCCGAGGAATTGATTAAAACGGTTCATGATTACCTTCTTTCTATTGAAATTCCAAAGGAAATCATTAAAAGTGAACTTTTTTATTCTTTAGAAAATGAAGTTGGGATTGAAGAGATCATTTCTGAAACCGTAAAATCTGGGGAGACTAAAGTTGAAGTAATTATTGATCAGGAGTCTCATTACGTAACTGTTGATCATAAGAAAAACCTCCTTGAATCTTTACTGGAGGTAGGTTTGGATGTTCCATACTCCTGCAAAAAAGGGAATTGCAGCAGTTGTGTAGGAAAAGTAATTTCAGGAACTGTGAATATGAAAGAGACTGATGTTTTAATGGACTACGAAATTGAAGATGGTTTTATTTTAAGCTGTCAATCCGTTCCCACTTCGAAAGAATTAACCATTTCATACGACGAATATTAATAAACTATTATGAATTCAAAAATCTGGTTATCCTCACCACATATGGGAGGTAATGAACAAAGATATATCAACGAAGCCTTTACAGAAAACTGGATCGCTCCATTAGGACCTAATGTAAATGGCTTTGAAGAAGACTTAGAGAAATTTTTAAATAAAGACGTGAAAGTCGCTGCCTTATCAGCAGGAACAGCGGCAATTCATCTTGCTTTGATTGAAGCTGGTGTTCAATATGGAGATGAAGTGATTTGTCAGTCTATGACATTTTCAGCATCTGCAAACCCCATAGCTTACTGTGGTGCAAATCCTGTTTTTGTTGATAGTGAAGAAGAAACTTGGAATATTTGTCCAAAAGCTTTAAGAGAAGCGATTGAAGACAGAATTCTAAAAGGCAAAAAACCGAAGGCCATTATTGTTGTTCATTTGTATGGGATGCCGGCAAAAATGGATGAGATTACTGCTATTTCGAAAGAATTCGGAATAGATCTGATTGAAGATGCAGCAGAAGCTTTAGGGTCAACATATAGAGGCCAGGCTTGTGGAACATTCGGACGTTTCGGGGTTCTGAGCTTTAACGGAAATAAAATTATAACCACTTCAGGAGGTGGTGCATTGGTAAGCCACACAAAAGAAGATAAAGATAAAATAGTGTTCTTATCCACTCAGGCACGTGACAATGCACCTCACTATCAGCATTCTCATATTGGGTTCAACTACAGAATGAGTAATATTGTTGCCGGAATAGGAAGAGGTCAGATGGAAGTGTTAAAAGATCGCGTTGAAGCGAGAAGGGCAATGCATGACTTTTACGTTGAGATTTTTAAAGATATTGATGGGGTAGAGGTATTCTCTGAACCCAATTCATATTTTTATTCCAATCACTGGCTTTCTGCAATCATTGTCAATCCAGATATTACAGGAAAAAACAGAGAAGACCTAAGATTTGCATTTTTAGAAGATAATATAGAATCAAGGCCTCTTTGGAAGCCGATGCATCTACAGCCTGTTTTTGAAAATACACCTTACTATGGTGGGACTGTTTCAGAAAAACTTTTTGACAATGGGCTTTGTCTTCCTTCGGGTTCTAATTTGTCTGATGAAGATAGAGAAAGAATAGCGAAGGTAATCCATACCTTCTTCGAAAGATAATATCGGTCTGCTTTATGAATCAGTATAAATATTGGAAAGTGATTTTTGACTTAGTTTTTGCAGTTATATTGCTCATCTTTCTTATGCCTTTACTGATTGTTTTGTTTGTTATTACAAGCTTGGATACCTCTTCCAACGGAATTTTTTTCCAAAAAAGAATAGGGCAGTACGGAGATCCTTTCATTATTTTTAAGTTTAAAACAATTCATGAGAAAACGATGATCTGTTCGGCAATAGGACAGCTTCTCAGAAAATTTAAACTGGATGAGCTTCCTCAATTATTTAATATTCTGAAAGGGGATATGAGCTTTGTAGGACCCAGACCTGATATTGAAGGGTATTACGATAGGCTTGTGGGAGCAGATAGGGAGGTTCTGAAGCTGAAACCTGGCCTCACCTGTGAAGCAAGCATAAAATATAGAAATGAAGAAAGCCTTTTGAAAATGCAGAAGGACCCTTTAGCATATAATGATGAAATATTATTCCCAAATAAAGTAAAAATGAATCTTGAGTATTTGGAAAATATGTCTTTCAAAAACGATATAAAGATTTTATTTAGAACATTAATAACCATATTAAAATAGATTTTTTTCCCGATCATGAAAATTAAAGAAACCCCGCTTAAAGATTGCTATATCATAGAGCCCACAGTTTTTGAAGATGAAAGAGGCTACTTCTTTGAAAAGTTCAATGAAAAAAAATTTGAAGAACTTACAGGAATGAACGGCCATTTTGTTCAGGACAATATTTCCAAATCTTCTTATGGTGTATTAAGAGGATTGCATCTCCAAAAAGGAGAACATGCACAGGCAAAACTGGTATCCTGCCTTGAAGGAAGTGTTTGGGATGTAGCAGTGGATCTGAGAGAAGATTCATCTACATTCGGACAATGGTTCGGAATTGAGCTGACTGCTGAAAACAAATTGCAGCTGTACGTACCCAGAGGCTTTGGACACGGATTTGCTGTATTGAGTACCCATGCTGTATTTTCTTATAAATGTGATAACTTTTATAACAAAGAATCTGAAGGCAGCGTGAAATTCAATGATCCGGATCTTGATATTAACTGGAAGGTTGATGAAAAAGATGCCCTACTTTCAGAAAAAGATCAGAATGCTCCCGGATTCAAAGAAAAAAACTTTTAAAGTATATCCCTGAAAACCACTTTTATAAAGTGGTTTTCATTTTTTTGATAGTAACTCTTCAATATTTTGTATCTTTGCAGACTCAAAATCAAAACGATGCGTACAAAATCTGTAGGGAAGAAGAAAATCAATGTAGTTACTCTTGGATGCTCCAAGAATGTATATGATTCTGAAGTATTAATGAGCCAGCTGAAAGCCAATGGTAAAGAAGTGGTTCACGAAGACCGTGGGGATATTGTAGTGATCAATACCTGCGGCTTTATAGATAATGCTAAAGAAGAATCAATTAATACAATCCTTGATTATGTAGAGGCTAAAAACAGAGGTGAAGTTGAAAAAGTATTCGTTACTGGCTGTCTTTCTGAAAGATATAAGCCGGATTTGATAAGAGAAATTCCTGATGTTGATCAGTATTTTGGAACCAGAGATCTTCCCATCCTGTTAAAGCACCTTGGTGCTGATTATAAACATGAGCTGGTAGGTGAAAGATTAACGACCACTCCCAAACATTATGCTTATCTTAAAATTTCAGAGGGTTGTGACAGACCATGCTCTTTCTGTGCAATTCCTTTGATGAGAGGTGGACATATTTCAACACCTATCGAAAAATTGGTTTCTGAAGCTCAGAAATTAGCAAAAAAAGGAACTAAGGAACTTATTCTTATTGCTCAGGATCTTACCTATTATGGCCTGGATATTTATAAGAAAAGAGCATTGGGGGATCTTTTGAAAGAACTTGTAAAAGTAGAAGGAGTAGAGTGGATTAGACTTCACTATGCTTTCCCAAGTGGCTTCCCTGAAGATGTGCTGGATATTATCCGTGAAGAACCTAAAGTTTGTAACTATATAGATATCCCTCTTCAGCACATCAACTCTGATTTGTTGAAATCAATGAAAAGAGGAACTACCCACGAAAAAACAGATGCATTGTTAGGAAAATTCAGAGAGAAAGTTCCCGATATGGCCATCAGAACAACTCTTATTGTAGGATACCCGGGAGAAACAGAAGAAAGATTCCAGGAACTTAAAGATTGGGTGAAAGAACAGAAGTTCGACAGATTAGGCTGCTTTACCTATTCCCATGAAGAGAATACCACTGCTTATGTATTGGAAGATGATATCCCTCAGGAAGTAAAAGAAGCAAGAGTAGAAGAGATCATGGAAGTGCAGTCTCAGATTTCATGGGAGAAAAACCAGGAAAAAGTAGGACAGGTCTTCAGATGTATTTTTGACCGTAAAGAAGGAAATTATTTTATAGGAAGAACAGAATACGATTCTCCGGATGTAGATAATACAGTTCTTGTTTCGGCGGAAGATACATACATTTCTATAGGTGATTTTGCAGAGGTTAAAATTACCTCAGCAGAAGAATTTGACTTATATGGAGAATTGATATAGTTAAGAGCTTATTAATCAATATGAAGTGATGGTTAGAAAATAAGATGTTAATGAAATTTAACATAATTATCTTATTTTGTGAAATCTTTATGTAGTTATAATTCAATCGATTAACATTTTGTGGTATTAAGAATTTTTAATTTTCTTTTATAAAGTGTATAAAATAGAAAATTATATCTTAAATTTGCATCGTAAGCAATTTTGTAAATCATGTGCTTCCAATAAGTTATTTATTGAATTTGAGCTGAATTCAAACAGAATATTTATAATTTTTTGATTATTTTTAGCTTAAATATAATAATCCCAAGTTGGGATGCATTTTCCTGGATTAGGAAACGATGACGCAAAATAATGATGAAAAATAATGTAATTAAAATCTTTAAAAACTTATGAAAAAAATTTTATTAACAGCAACAATGCTGGTTTGCCTTTCGGCGCTTTCCAAGGCTCAGCAAGGGAGAGTGGGGATTAACACAACCACACCTGCCGCAACTTTAGACGTAGTAGCTACTACTACTGATAATACTAGACCTGATGCTTTGTTAGTCCCTCGTTTAACAAGAGCTGAATTAGAAGCCAAAAACACAGCCTATGCAGACGGTACCGCAACTCCAAGTGCTCAGAACGGAGCCCTTGTTTTTGTAACTGCTTTAGGTGGTAATGGAACAGGTAAAACTGTAAATGTTACAGCAACTGGGTTTTACTACTATGACGGTACATCTGGTAACAATGTATGGAAAACATTAGGAGGTGGCGCAGTTACCCCTACAATTCCTACTTTCAGAACTATTGCCGGTGCAGCAGTTACGACTATTAATGCTTCTGATGTTGGAAATATTGTAGTTATTACTGGAACTGTAAACGGTGATATCCAATTGCCTGCTCCTACTGTAAGTATGCTTGGTAAGAAATTAACATTAATTTCAACAGGAAGTGGTGTGCAGACTTTGACAACACTTAACTCTAACTATTTGACAAATACTCTTTCAAGTATTCAACAGTATGCAACAGAGCTAATTACTGATGGGACTAATTGGTATTCGTTAGGTGGACAGTAAACACAAATTATAAAAAATTTATTAAATTAATTACAAATGAAAAAATTACAATATATAGTAGCTGCATTAGTTCTATCATCTTTTGGTAATATGGCGTTTGGGCAAATTAAAGGTAATCAGGGATATGCCGGTTCAGCTATTCCTTCTTCTTCAGCGTTTTTAGATGCTTCAACTACAAATACAGTCAATAATGCCAACTATGGTAAAGGGATGATCTATCCTAGAGCTGACTTAAGTGCAATGACATTGTCAAACCAGGGTACTTTATATAATACATCAAACAACCCCAATAGATTTGATGGTATGATTGTATATAATACAGCTACTACAGGTGTTGCTGCTTCAGGTGCTACCCAAGGTACTCTTTCAAGAGGATTCTGGTACTATGATAATAGTAGTGCTTCTCCAACAGGAGGTACTTGGAGACCATTTCTAAGTTCTGCTACAGATCCTAAATTTAATGTAACAAATGCCGCTACTGGAACAGCTACCAACACATTAGTTGACGGAACTCAGGTATATGCTGTTAAAGGTCAATTTACAACAGCAGCTGGTTCTACCGCTGTAACTATTACTCCACCTACCGGTATTACATCCATGTACGGTATTACCATCTATAAAAAAGCAGGTACAGGTACAGGTAATGGTAATAAAGTGGTTTATGCAAGAGATTTATATTCATATGACATTGCTACTGGTGCAGCTGTTACTGGCTCTCAAAGTATTTCTGTAGTGTATCCACAGGATACCTATGAGTATATATTAGAATATTTAAAATAAAATAATTTTATTTAATTACATATAAAACCAATGATTTACTCATTGGTTTTTTTATTTTGTGCTTGATACCAAAGGATATTTCTTTCGCATCTTTAGGAGCAATCGTAAATAGAAATTATCTAAAAAGATGGGTTAATCTGAAAGAATATTCTATTTTTCACTCCTTCGGCTTCTGGTATGAAGTTTTTGGCTTTAACATTAATGACTTTGACGTTGCCTTTGCACTTCTGTTATCTGAATAATTTGAGATAGACCTATTTCATAAAACAGTAGTAATATAATAGCTTATTTTAACTGTGCGATTTGTCATCCTGTAGAGCATTTGATACCTTAAAATAACTTTATACAGATCTCTTCAGATTACACCAGGGTGTGTTATTATTTTAAACATTCTTAAGAGGTCATGCTTTATAAGCAGATAAATTGGTCTGAACATTCCACAAGTTTTGCTTTAAATCTTATAATTTTTAGAAATAAATAGATTATTTTTGTTTCAGTTCTTTGAAATAATCATTTAATAATAAAGTTATTTTTATTCTGGTAGTAATTAAAGTATTCAGATCAATGTTAAATTGATTTTTATAAGCAGGTATTTATAACTTTAAAAGGCTTCTGTCAGAAACTTTCTTCGGATATGAGTTCTTAAAGCTTTTATTATTTTTGGTGTGATTTTTTGACAAATTAGTGATTTTTCACTTTATGTAAAGTGTTGATTTTCAGAACATTTAATATCATGAATTTTTAAATTATGCAGAGATTAGTTAATTATGTTAACATTTAAAGCTTTTTTTTAACACTCTTTAACAATGTACTTTAAAGCCCCTATTCATAGGATGTCACAAGGTTGGTTAAGATATCTTTAATGTTTTGTTAACATTTTTTAACAATTTGAATAGCGACTTAAAAAGATTCCTGATACATTTGCTCCGTCAAAACCAATAAAAGTTCAAAATGATGAAAAGATTCATTCTCGTAATCATAATGATGATTTCAACCTTAGGTGTTTACTCTTTTACAAGTAATGCCTTAGATGCGAAAAAAACAAGTTATGCATCGTACTACCACGATAAATTTAATGGTAGAAAAACCGCTAGCGGAGAAATCTTTGATAACTCAAAGTTCACTGCAGCAAACAGAACGCTTCCGTTTGGAACAAACGTTAAGGTAACGAACCTTAAGAATGGGAAAGAAGTAATAGTGAGGATTAATGACAGAGGGCCTTTCCATTCATCAAGATCTTTAGATATGTCTAAAGCTGCGTTCGATGAAATCGGGGATATCAGTCATGGTACAATTCCGGTGGAATATGAAATTATCGATTAAATTTATGATTTAAATTAAAAAAGCCAGCTGATTCAGCTGGCTTTTTGTTGGTATATACTTACCTGGTATTATAAGTCTAATTCAAGCATGGCGGGACAGTGGTCGGAATGCACAGCCTCTTTTAAAATAACAGCCCGGCTGAGTTTGTCCTTTAAGGTGTAAGAAGCGAAGTTGTAATCTAATCTCCAGCCTTTATTTCTGGCCCGGGAATTCTGACGGTAGCTCCACCATGTATAATTTTCAGGTTCATTGTTAAAGAACCTGAAACTGTCAATAAGTTCACATTCATTGATGAAATTGGTCATCCATTCTCTTTCCATAGGAAGAAATCCCGAAACATTTTTTAAACCATCAGGATTATGAATATCGATCGCTTCATGACAGATATTAAAATCACCGGATATAATGAGGTTAGGAATTTCTTTTTTTAAATTCTTAATATACTCCAGAAAGTCATGGCAAAACTGCATTTTAAATTCCAGCCTTTCAATATTGGACGCAGACGGCACATAAACAGAAATAGCAGAAAATCCGTCAAAATCAGCACGGATGATTCTGCCTTCATTATCATAACTTTCAATACCGCAGCCGTACTCTACATGATTAGGCTTTACTTTGGAGGCGATTCCTACCCCGCTATACCCTTTTTTAACCGCTGAATGCCAGTAACTGTGATATCCCAGTTTTTCAAGGCTTTCGATATCTATCTGGTCGTTTCCGGCCTTGCTCTCCTGAATGCAGATAATGTCGGGATCAGCAGTCTTCAGCCATCCTAAGAAATCCTTAGTAAAAGCAGCTCTGATTCCGTTGACATTGTAGGTGATTAATTTCATAAATAAAAATAAATTTTTTCAAATGTAGGAAAATTAAAAAGCCGGTTCTGAATTTCAAAACCGACTTTTTAACTTTTAGTAAGATATTTTACTTTTTAAAAACTACCTTACCATCTTTTGTTAGTTCAATTTCCTCTCCCTTTCCTCTCAGTTCATAATGATCATTCTTATACCAGATTCCGGAAGCCGGTTTTTGCCCCTGTAATTCAATCGTTTCTTTGTTAAAAACTATTGTAGCTGTATTCTTGGTATTATTGAAAGTCATATCCAGCGTTTTTCCACTACTGTCTTTTGCTGTACTTTTTACAATATCCTCTTTAGTAGCAGAAGTGTTTGCTGAGTCAGCCGGCTTGGATGAAATACTGTCTGTAACAGTAGGAGTAGCGGTTGCATTTTTTTCTTTATTACAAGAAGTTAAAAATAATGCGGTCAGCGCTGCTGCGATAAAAATACTTTTTTTCATAGGTTTATATTTATTTAATGGATGCATTTAATCATGCAAAATAAGTGCCTTAAAAAAAAGCGGAAAAAATCGATCGATTTTTTCCGCTTTAAACCCAGAATTAAATAAACTATGAAAAAAACTACTTGGGTTCTAAAATACTGATAGGAATAATACATTCTTCCAGTGATATTCCACCATGTTGATAGGTTTCTTTATAGTAATTTACAAAATGATTGTAGTTTTTAGGATAAGCCAGGAATATATTGTTTTTGGCAAAAATATATTTTGAACTTAAATTTCCTTTTGGAAGAAATAATTTCTCAGGATTGGTAATAGCCCATACATCACTATCATCATAAGTTAAACTTTTTCCTGTTTTATATCGGATATTGGTAGACGTTTCTCTGTCTCCCACTACTTTGCTCGGCTTTTTAACATATACAGTTCCGTGATCTGTGGTAATAACGAGTTTATACCCATTTTCAGCCGCTGTTTTAATAATCTTTAATAGCGAAGAATTCTCAAACCAGTTTAAAGTCAGGGAACGGAATGTCTTATCATCACGAATAAGCTGATCTACGATGTGATTATCCGTCTTGGCATGTGAAAGAATATCAATGAAGTTATAAACAATAACTAAAAGATCATTGTTTTTGTGCTGATTGAAATCGTCATAAATCTTTCTTTCAAAATCGGCATTCAGTACTTTAAGATACTTCATGGATTTTGACCCAATACCAATTCTTTTCATCTGGTCTTCCAGAAAGTCACGCTCAAATTCATTCTTATTTCCTTCTTCATTATCATTAAACCATTTATCCGGGAAGCGTTTTTCAATTTCAGATGGCATTAAACCTGCAAAGAAAGAATTCCTTGCATATTGAGTAGCCGTAGGAAGGATACTGTAATAATAATCTTCAGATATCTTATTATAATACTTGGTAAATAGCGGTTCAACCATTTTCCACTGATCATAACGGAGATTGTCTACCATTAATAAAAGAACCTTGCCTTTCTCAACCTCTGGTTTTACTTTTTCTTTGAAAAGCGTGTGGCTCATCATAGGTTTGTCAGAATCCGTAAGCCAATGTTCATAATTTTTTTCAATAAACTTTGCAAACTGAATATTAGCTTCCTCTTTCTGTGATTGCAGAAGATCAGCAAATTCATTATCTGCTACTTTATCAAATTTAATTTCCCAGCTAAGAATTTTTTTATAATATTCTGCCCATTCCTGATAAGTTCTTAAATAAGAAAGCTCCATAGAAAGGTTTCTGAATTCCTGTTGGTACTGTAAAATAGTTTTTTGCTCCACCAGGTTATCCTGCTGTAGGTTTTTCTTTAATGAAAGTAATATCTGATTCGGATTTACGGGCTTTAGAATGTAGTCAGCAATCTGCGAACCGATAGCTTCTTCCATAATGTGTTCTTCCTCACTTTTGGTAACCATTACTATTTTTAAGGAATTGTCTTTCTCCTTAATCATAGGAATAGCTTCTAAACCGGAGATGCCTGGCATATTTTCATCAATTAATGTTAAAGCAAATTTCTCTGAATCCATAAGCTCCAAAGCCTCGTTCACATTATTGACAGGAGTTACCTGGTAACCCTTTTTTTCCAAAAATACGATATGAGGTTTTAGTAAATCTATTTCATCATCGATCCATAATATCTTTTCTGACATAATTTATTTTTTACATGATTATTCTATCAAAATGTTGACCAAATCCTTCTAAAATCTCACAAAATAGAAATATTAAAAGTTAAATATTAGTTAAATGGAAATGCCTTGCAGCAGATTCCGTTTTGTAATACTCAGTTATTGGTTTTTATATATAACAAAGCAATTTCCAGTGCTTCATCTTTTCCTTTTTTAATCCCTTCTACAGTAGGTTTTACTGTAATATCAGGAATGATACCGATTCTCTGTGTTTCTTTTCCGTCAGGATAATAAGCACCTAGTCCCGTAAAGCGGGTATCGAGTCCGGCAATTTTAAATGAAATAATATCCCCATTTGCGCCGGAAGTATTGCTTCCTATTACTTTGGCTTTTGGATGCTGCTTGAACATCATTGCCGTTGTCTCTGCCTGGCTCTGGGTACTCTCATTTACCAAAACGATGACATTGCCTTTATAGTATTCCGGGTTTTTTCTGCCAATACTGTTGGTGATACTGTAAAACTTACCAGGATAAGCTGTGTCCGGAAAATTAAACTGATAATAGGGCGTAGATTGTGGCAGCAAAAGAAAACTTAAAGGTCTGATGGTTTGCTTTGGATAATTCCTGAGATCAAAAATAATAGATTTTGACGATTTCAAATTAGTGTACATTTCGTCCAGATCTTTTTTTTCAATAGTTCCCATATCTACGTAGCCGATCTCTTTCTTTTGATCGATAAACTTCCATTTATCCGAGGGTATATTTTTTTCAGAAACAATATCTTTTGCGAAATAAGTTTTGGAGATGACCTCCAGGTTTTGGCCGTTTCTTTCAATTTTTAAAGAAAGTGAATCTTTATTACTGAGCAGAAATAGATTTTTTGCTTTGTAAACTTTACCCCAGGAATTGGAGGCTGGAATATACTTTCCGAAACTGTTCACCATTTGCGGAATGGTTTTCCCATCAATATCATAAATAACGTCTCCAATATATAAAGGGTTTTTCTCATGAAGTTTATTGGAGTAGATTTGGGTCACTACCAATTTCCCTTCCGCATATGAATATTCTACCGGGACTTTTCTGTTGCCGTATTGGCTGCGACTTATGAGTTTTGAATGGAGATAAGCATGAGAATCATCAGTTTTAGTAACAAGCTCAGCTAATGTTAAATGATAATTTTCATCACTGTTGACGTTGAGAAATTTGGGAATCATCTCTGTGAGTACATCATTCCAATTTTCATCAGTTTCATATTTATAGGGAAAAAAATACTCCACATAATTCCAGTATCTGAATAATTCTAATAAACCGACTGCTTTGGAGGTAAATGTTGAACCGTAGGAATTCTCGTTTCTGAAATAGATCTGTTTTCCCGATTTTCCTAGATAATAATTGTTTCCGGTATTCCTGTTATTCTCAATATAATGAAGTTTCTGAGCAGTATCTTCAGAGAAAATATTGGAATTGTTGATCCAGTTCAGATCAAAGTTTTTAAGAAAATAGATCTTGTTATCTGTCTTTGTGCAGTCTTTACAAGGATCAGTTTCCCCCAAACTTTCAATCCAGTTCATGTATAAACGATTTAATGAGGCCTTATTGTCAATCTTTTCAAGCTCCCCGATTTTTTGGATAAGCTGCTCATTCCAGTCTGTATTTCCTTTTGCTATAGTAGGATGGTAGTATTTTAAAAATCCCCAGACCCTGCATAGAGATTCCAGTTTTTGTGTTTCAGATAAAACCTGTGCGGAAAAATTTAAACTTAAAAAGAATAAAATGAAAAGAAAGTACTTCCTCATTAAAGGCTATTGTGTTTCTCTATCAAAGATAAATTTTTAATGTAACAGGTGCAAAAAAGTTTTAGAAAATTGAAAAATTAAGTAAAAAGCCATAAAACTCGGATATATAAGTTTTCAGAGATTGTAACGGTTATTTAATAAAACCCTCAAATTTAAAATCCCTAACTTTGTTTACTAATATTGACCTTTCAATGCAGAACAAGCTAAAAATCATCAACGATCCTGTTCATGGATTTATTAAAATTCCACACGAAATTTTATTTGACATTGTTGAACATCCCTATTTTCAGAGATTAAGACGAATCGGACAGACCGGACTTTTAAACTTGATTTTCCCGGGGGCTACCCATACAAGGTTTCATCATGCTTTGGGAGCAATGCACCTTATGTTTACTGCCCTGGAGACTCTGAAACAGAAAGGAGTTGATATTTCTGAAGAAGAAGAAAAAGGAGCTATGCTGGCTATTTTACTACATGATATTGGTCATGGTCCCTTTTCTCATGCACTGGAAAGTATGCTGATGGATGACTGGCATCATGAAAATCTTTCGCTTTTATTAATGCATAAACTGAATGAGAAATTCCAGGGGCAACTGTCGATGGCTATTGAAATGTTTCAGGGGAAATATCATAGGAAATTTTTCAATCAGCTTATTTCTTCTCAATTGGATGTGGACAGATTGGATTATCTGAAGAGAGACAGCTTTTTTACAGGAGTTTCCGAAGGGAATATTAATACCCAGAGAATTATTTCAATGATGAATGTCTGCGAAGAAGGAGAACTGGTAGTTGATGCAAAAGGAATTTATTCCATTGAAAATTTTCTGACAGCAAGAATGTTTATGTACTGGCAGGTATACTATCATAAGACATCAGCACTGGCAGAATTTCTTTTAGTTAAAATCCTGGAAAGAGCAAAATATCTGGTTGCTGAGGGGAAAGAGCTTCCTGCAACAGAAAATTTAAAATACTTTTTATACCGTGAGAAAAGTGCAGCAACAGATGAAGATGTAGAAAGATTTACCCAGCTTGATGATAATGATGTCATTCAGGCAATGAAAGAATGGCAGAATTCAGATGATTTTATCCTGTCATATTGGTGTAAATGTGTTATCCAAAGAAATTTACCCAAAACTATTATCTCGTCACATCCTTTCAGCCAGGAAATCATTGATGAAAAAGTAGAAAATACCAATCGATTTTTCGGAATTGATAACGGAAAAGAATTGGTACACGAGATAAAAAGAAAACTTCTGCCGTATCATGCAGAGAAGCAACCTATCTATCTGTTGCAGAAAAATGGGAAGAGAACAAGACTTCATGAGTCTGAAGATCAGCTTTTATCGGGTCTTATGGTAAATAAAACAACACGCTATATTCTTATGTTTCCGAGAGATATCCCTCAGTCAGATTCTTAAATAATATTAAAATTTACGATCTGAAACCAAAAAATGTTTGCAAATTATAGAATTTCTTATCTTTGCAGAATATGGAATTTACAGCTTCGCAAATTGCAAGTTTTATTGACGGAAAAATAATAGGTGACGAGAATGCACTTATTACGGGAGTTTCACCAATTGAAAATGGGGAATCAGGGCATCTTTCTTTTATAGCACAAGATCGATTTTCTCATTTTTTAGATACCTCTAAATGTTCTGTTATCATCATTTCAGAAAAACTTCTGAATGAAAATAATTATATCCCTACCTTAATCGTAGTAAAAGATGCTTATCTTTCTTTTCAGGTCCTGATGAATTTATATCAGGAAATGAGAGGAAGAAAAGAAGGAATAGAAGATGGCTCATCCATCCATGATACAGCTGTGATAGGTGATAATGCCTATATCGGAGCATTTACATATGTTTCGGAAAAGGCTAAAATTGGTGACGGATCGCAGATCTATCCGCATGTGTACATAGGAAAAGGCGTAAAGATTGGTAAAAACTGTAAAATAGACAGTGGAGCCAGAATTTATGATTACTGTATCATCGGAGACAATTGTGTGATTCATTCCAATACGGTAGTAGGAGGTGATGGTTTTGGTTTTCAGCCGACCGCTGAAGGATTCAAAAAAATTCCGCAGCTTGGAAATGTAATTATTGAAGATGATGTAGAAATTGGTTCAAACTGTAGTATCGACAGAGCTACAATAGGATCTACCATCATTGGAAAAGGAACAAAAATAGATAATCTGATTCAGATTGCTCACAATGTGAAAATTGGTCAGAACAATGTAATTGCGGCACAAGCCGGAATTGCAGGCTCTACCACAATCGGTGACTGGAATCAAATTGGAGGTCAGGTTGGAATTGTTGGACATATTAAAATCGGTAACCAGGTGAAAATTCAGGCGCAGAGCGGCGTGAATTCCAGTGTTAATGATAAAGAGACATTGTATGGCTCACCAGCCATCAGTTACAATGACTATTTGAGAAGTTATGTTCATTTCAGAAATTTCACTGAAATAGTAAACAGAATAAATAATCTTGAGAATAACTCAAAAGATAATCCTAATGAGTGATATGCAAAAAACGCTTCAGGAAGAGGTAACCCTTTCCGGAATTGGACTTCACACAGGTAAAGAAGTAAAACTTACCATTAAACCTGCTAAAGAAAATACAGGTTTTGTGTTCGTAAGAACAGACTTGGAGGGTCACCCTCAGGTAGAAGCAGATGTCAATTATGTTGTAGCAACAGAGAGAGGAACGACATTGGAAAAATTAGGAGTGAAAATTACCACTTGCGAACATCTTTTAGCAGCCTTGGTAGGTTGTGATATTGACAATGCAATGTTGGAAATGGACGCTTCTGAGCCACCTATTTTGGATGGATCTTCAAAATATTTTGTTGAAGCTATTGAAAGTGTTGGAGTCGTAGAACAAAATATTCCCAGAGAATATCTGGTAGTAAAAGAAGTTCTTACATACAGTGATCCGGCTACAGGTTCGGAAATTACTATTATTCCTTCAGATACCTACGAGGTAACCACTATGGTAGATTTTGGTACTAAAGTATTAGGAACTCAAAATGCCACTCTTAAAAATATCTCAGAATTTAAAGACGAAATCTCATCAGCAAGAACTTTCAGCTTCCTGCATGAATTGGAGATGCTTTTAGATCACGGATTGATCAAAGGAGGTGATATTTCTAATGCTATTGTATACGTAGACAAAGATCTTACTCCTGAAACAACAGAAAAATTAAAGAAAGCCTTTGGAAAAGACCACGTGTCTATAAGACCAAACGGAATTCTTGACAATCTTAATTTAAATTATCCTAACGAAGCTGCTAGACACAAATTACTGGATGTAATCGGTGACTTAGCTTTGGCAGGTGTAAAAATCAAAGGTAAAGTTATTGCCAACAAACCGGGACATTTTGTAAATACCCAGTTTGCGAAAAAACTGAACCGCCAATGGAAATTGCAGAAAAAGAAAAACGTTCCTGACTTTGATCTAACCAAAGAACCAGTATTTGACATCAACGGAATTATGAAGTTGATGCCGCACAGACCACCATTCTTATTGATTGATAAGGTTCTTGAGCTTTCAGACTCTCATGTAGTAGGGTTGAAAAATGTAACAATGAATGAACCGTTCTTTGTAGGACACTTCCCTAAGGAGCCTGTAATGCCGGGAGTTCTTCAGGTTGAAGCCCTTGCACAGACCGGAGGTATTCTTGTATTGGCAAGTGTTCCGGATCCTGAAAACTATTCCACTTATTTCATCAAAATTGATAAAGTAAAGTTCAAAAAAAAGGTAGTTCCCGGAGATACTATTATTTTCAAAATTGAATTGATAGAGCCCATAAGAAGAGGTATCGTTCATATGCAGGGATACGGATATGTGGGTGATTCAGTGGTAGTAGAAGCAGAGCTTATGGCTCAAGTTGCAAAAAATAAAGTTGATTAAATGATTCATCAATTAGCAGCCGTAGATAAACGTGCGAAAATCAGCAAAAATGTAATTGTAGAACCTTTTACTACAATTGCTGGGGATGTAGAAATTGGAGAAGGAACCTGGATTGGTTCCAACGTTACTATTATGGAAGGTGCAAGAATCGGAAAAGACTGTAAGATCTTTCCAGGCACTGTAATTTCTGCAATCCCTCAGGATTTGAAGTTTGATGGTGAAGACACGCAGACGATCATTGGAGATAACACTACCTTAAGAGAATGTGTAACCGTAAACAGAGGAACCAAAGCCCTAGGGTTTACAAAAGTGGGAAGTAACTGCCTTATCATGGCTACTTCACACGTAGCGCATGACTGTATCATAGGTGATAATGTAATTATTGCCAACGGATGTGGTATCGCAGGACACGTGGAGATCGGTGATTTTACGGTAATGGGCGGTCTGTCAGCTGTACAGCAGTTTGGTAAGATTGGTAAACATACCATGATTTCCGGTGGATCGTTGATCAGAAAAGATATCCCTCCTTATGTAAAAGTAGCAAGAGACCCTATTTCTTATGCAGGAATAAACTCTGTTGGACTTAGAAGAAGAGGATTCTCCAACGAAAAGATTTTCGAAATTCAAAAAATCTACAGAGCAATCTTCCAGATGAAGATGAACGTTTCCCAAGCGTTGGCATATATTGAAAAAGAAATGCTTCCTACTGCAGAAAGAGACGAAATTCTACAGTTTATCCAAAACTCACCAAGAGGTATTGTGAAAGGCTACGGAACAAGCAAAGATAGCAACTAAGCAGAGTTGAAAAGCAAATTCGCTTACTGTCAATAAAGATTTAAGTAAAAAAAGATAATATATAGTAATGGCAACAAGTAACGATATAAGAAAAGGTCTTTGCATCGAATATAGCAATGATATTTTTAAAGTAATCGAGTTCCTTCACGTAAAGCCAGGGAAAGGACCTGCTTTCGTAAGAACAAAATTAAAGTCAGTGACTAACGGTAAAGTAATTGATAATACTTTCTCTGCAGGACACAAAATTGACGAAGTAAAAGTGATCACAAGAAAATTCCAATATCTTTACGATGATGAGAACGGATTCCACTTCATGAATAATGATGACTTCTCTCAATTATACATCAACAAAGAGATGATTGAAAACTCTCAGTTTATGAAAGCTGGTGAAGAAGTGACAATCATTTTGAAAGAAGCTGACGAAACACCTCTTTCTGCTGAACTTCCACAATCAGTATATCTGGATGTTATTGAAGCTGATCCCGGAGTAAAAGGAAATACAGCAACAAATGCTCTTAAAAACGCGATCGTTGAAACAGGTGCAAGAGTAATGGTTCCTTTGTTCATTGAACCTGGAGACAGAATTAAAGTAAGTACTGAAGACGGTAGCTACTTAGAAAGAGTGAAATAATAAATAAAATTTACATAAATTCGGTTTGCACTAGCATTCCGAATTTTGTTTTATAAGAAAATCTATTGTTATGAGATTCCATTCTCCGCAAAAGCTTAAAACGATTGCCGATTTAATAGGCTCGAGATTTATTGGCCCTGAAGATTTTGAAGTATTGGGTACCAATGAAATTCATATGGTAAAACCTGGAGATATAGTATTTGTGAACCATCCCAAATACTACGATAAAGCACTAAACTCTGCAGCTACCATTATTTTGATTGATAAAGAAGTGGACTGTCCGGAAGGAAAGGCTCTTTTAGTATCTGAAGATCCTTTCAGAGACTTCAATAAGATCAATACGCATTTTACAAGAATCTATAACTTCACAGAAGAACTTCACGATGCTGAAATAGGAGAGGGTACAAAGATCCATCGTTCCGCAGTTATTGGAAATAATGTGAAAATCGGAAAAAACAGCCTTATTTTCCCTAATGTTGTCATTGGTGACAGAACGGTGATAGGTGATAATGTCATTATACAGTCCAACACCGTTTTAGGTGGTGACGCATTTTATTACAGAAAATTGGATGGTCACTTTGACCGTTTAATTTCAGTGGGAAATGTAGTGATCGAAAATAATGTGGAAATCGGAAATGGCTGTACCATTGACAGAGGAGTTACAGACTCTACGATCATAGGAGAAGGCTCTGTTTTGGATAATCAGATCCAGATTGGACATGACACCGTCATTGGGAAAAAATGCCTGATTGCCTCGCAGGTGGGAATCGCCGGATGCTGCATCATTGGTGACGAAGTTACATTATGGGGTCAGGTGGGTATCGCTTCTGGCAATAAAGTAGAAAGCGGAACTGTGCTCCTTGGGAAAACAGGAGTAAACAGAGATCTGGAAAAAGGAACCTATATTGGGATGTTTGCAGAGGATTTCAAAACGTATCTGAAAAAAGAAGTAAAACTGAGAAATCTCAAATAAACAATTCAAAAGGTTTTACCCAATATCAAAGAAATTTGAGTAAATTTGTGATCATTAATAAAATAATAAATAAATTAAAACAACAATAAAATGTCAATTTTAGTAAACAAAGATTCTAAAGTAATTGTACAAGGATTTACAGGGAACGAGGGTACTTTCCACGCTAGCCAGATGATTGAATACGGAACCAACGTAGTAGGTGGTGTTACTCCAGGAAAAGGAGGTAGCGAGCACTTGGGGAAGCCGGTATTTAATACAGTGGCTGATGCAGTAGAAAAAGCTGGAGCAAACGTAAGTATTATTTTCGTACCACCGGCATTTGCAGCAGATGCTATTATGGAAGCTGCTGAAGCAGGGATCAAAGTAATTGTATGTATTACTGAAGGTATTCCTGTAGCTGATATGGTGAAAGTGAAATCTTATATCGCAGACAGAGACTGCAGATTAATCGGACCAAACTGCCCTGGGATCATTACTTCTGAAGAAGCTAAAATTGGTATTATGCCAGGTTTCGTTTTCAAAAAAGGTAAAGTAGGTATCGTTTCAAAATCAGGTACCCTTACTTATGAAGCTGCTGATCAGGTTGTAAGAGCTGGTTACGGTATTTCTACAGCAATCGGAATCGGTGGTGACCCAATCATTGGAACTACAACAAGAGAAGCTTTGGAATTATTCATCAACGACCCGGAAACTGAAGCTGTTGTAATGATCGGTGAAATTGGTGGAGGTCTTGAAGCAGAAGCAGCAAGATGGTACAAATCAAGCGGATCTACTAAGCCGGTTGTAGGATTTATCGCTGGACAAACAGCTCCAAAAGGAAGAACAATGGGACACGCTGGTGCTATTGTAGGTGGTGCAGAAGATACAGCTCAGGCAAAAATGGAGATCATGAGAGAAAATGGTATCAACGTAGTTGATTCTCCTGCTGATATTGGTGCTACTGTAGCAAAAATTCTAGGATAATATAAAACCCAAATCATATGAAAAAACTTTTATTGGCCTCTGCTCTCGCTCTGTCTGCTTTATCTTTTGCACAAGTGCAATGGAAAAGTACAAGATTCGGAGTTACAGGAGGTTTAAACTACTCTCGAGTATCCAATGCCCATAATCCTTCCGGCCCAAGGTACACTTTTCAAGGTGGAGCTTTGGCGCTGATTCCCGTAGGAAAGGCAAACCAGTTCTTTATTCAACCTGAAGTTGAGTATTACGGTGCAGGAGAAACAGGGAAAGACAAAGATGCTAAAGGAGTAGATGGTTATAACGCAGTATATGGCAATAACTACCTGAGTGTACCTCTTTATTTCAAAGGATACTTTTCTGAAGCAGAATCAGAATTCTTTGGATTGATAGGACCAAGATTTAACTTTTTATTAAACCAAAATGTTAAAAATGCACCTGCCAACAGACCCTACTATGATCCGGATGTTACCGATCCTAAACAGCCGGCGGGCGTCAATGGAAAGGCAAACAGCTTTAACTGGGGATTAGGACTGGGAATAGGATATAGCTACAAGAGACAACTCGAAGTAGCTGTAAAATATGATTTAGGTCTTGCTGATACTTACCCTGGCCTTGCAAAAGAAACAAAGGGTACTGATAAGAAAAAATCAGAACAGGTTCTGGCACTTACCTTAAGCTACATATTCAAATAAAATATTTATTCAGAATATAAAAAATCCCGGAAATTTTAATTTCCGGGATTTTTGTTTTTTATAAAGTTAGTATTTATAGAATTACAAAAAGCAATTTACTCTTTTGTAGTACTATCCTTTAATCCACTTCCAAATCTCTTTTAAAGTCGCTTTATTGCCATACATAAGAATACCTACACGGTAGATTTTTCCAGCCAGGAAGATCATGAAAATCGTTGTTCCCAATAACAAAGCAATTGATAAGGCAATCTGCCATGCAGGAACCCCAAACGGAATTCTTGCAATCATCGCAACAGGAGACGTAAATGGAATAATTGAGAGCCAGAAGCCTAACGGGCCATCAGGATTGTTCATGATTGTAAAACTTCCATACATTCCCAGCATCAAAGGTAAAACGGCAAATAAAGTGAACTGTTGGGTTTCTGTTTCATTATCCACAGCAGAACCGATAGCTGCATAGATAGAACTGTAGAAAATATATCCTAACAGGAAAAAAACAATGAATACAAAAATGATCAATGGGAAATTCAGTTCCAGTAAACTGTGAGAAATCTGAGTGGCAAGCTGGCTCATATCAAGCTTACTCGCGATCTCGTTATTCCCACCGGGCATCCCTTTTTGAAGAGTTGAGAAACCGGTATTCAGAACCAATGCCCCAATAACAGACATCGTGATCCAGATGATAAACTGAGTGAGTGCAACCAGAGTTACCCCCAGAATTTTTCCCATCATCAGTTCAAATGGTTTTACAGAGGAAATGATAATTTCCACCACGCGGTTGTTCTTTTCTTCAAGTACACTTCGCATTACTCTTACCCCATAAATAATGATAAACATAAAAGTAACATACATCAGAACCATACTAAGCCCAGATTTTACTCCAAAAGAAAGATCAGAATCCTCTTTATTGTTATTCGTAACATTAATGGTTTTTAGGCTGAAACTTTTATCAAGATCATCCAGCTGAACCTCCTGAATACCCAGTTGTTTGATTTTTTCTTTTTTAACAACATTGGTAATGTCAGAAACGATTCTTTGTTTGGTATCAAAACCTATTTTAGTATTAATAACCAGTCGGGTTTCTTTTTCAAGCTCGTCAAAATTGTTGTTTTTCAACTCCGGTAATATCAGAATACCATCCAGAGATTCATTGCCTTTTAAATTGTTAATCTTAGACTTTTCGTCGGCAGCAGAAACAATTACATAATTTAACTTATCGTTCGACTTCAGCTGATTCATGAAAAGTCCGCTTTTGTCTACTACTTCTATAACGCTGTGCGATTCATTAGCTTTAAACATTAAACCGATCACGGCTCCGAAAGCAATGATCAGGATAGGGGCTAATAAGGTCAGTATAATGAATGATTTTTTCTTAACCTGCGTAAGAAATTCTCTTTTTGTAATTAAAAAAATGTTTTTCATAAAATTAAGAATGGTTACTTACGGCATTAATAAATACTTCATTCATACTCGGAATTCTCTCGTCGAATGATCTCACTTTGCCTACATGTACCAGGTCAAGAAGAATATTATTCTGGCTGGCCTCATTTTTCAGATCAAAAGAAATAAGATTATTCTCATTTGAAAAATTAAAAATCTCGTACTTGTTTTTAAAACTTTCAAGTTCATCACTATTTACTTCAGAAAGCGTAATTCCAAAAATGTTTTTCTTGAATCTTTCCCTTACATCAAAAACCTTCCCGTCAATGATTTTCTTGGAATTGTTGATCAAAGCAACATAATCACACATTTCCTCCACACTTTCCATTCTGTGGGTAGAAAGAATAATCGTTGTACCATTATTTTTAAGATCAATAATCTGATCTTTGATTAAGTTGGCATTTACAGGGTCAAAACCTGAGAAAGGCTCATCCAGAATTAAAAGATGAGGGCGGTGGAGTACTGTGACCACAAACTGAATTTTTTGGGCCATCCCTTTTGAAAGCTCAGAAAGCTTCTTTTTCCACCATTGATCGATGTTAAGCTTATCAAACCATTTTTTAGCTTCATTCAGAGCATCATTCTTACTCATGCCTTTCAGTTCTCCGAAATAAAGAATCTGATCACCTACACTCATATTCTTATACAGCCCTCTTTCTTCGGGCATATATCCGATATCTCTGATATGGTTGGGATTCAGTTTCTCTCCATTGATGAAGATTTCTCCTGAGTCGGCTTGGGTAATTTGGTTGATGATCCGGATGAAAGAAGTTTTTCCAGCCCCATTGGGTCCTAAAAGGCCATAAATACTGCCTTGTGGAACATGGATACTAAAATCATCCAGTGCCACTTTTTTCCCGGCATTATAGGTCTTTTTAATATGTTCAGCTTTTAGCATTAAATTGTCTTTTTACAATTAGTATAAAAAAGTGCTGAAAGTTACGGAAATATTAAAATAGAATGAAGTAAAAGAAAAAATCCTGATGATTATCAGGATTCTAATTTATTGTTTTACGATTTGAGTAACTTTTTGCGTGTTGTCACTTAAAAGATATCGGATCATATATTTTCCGGGTTTTAATTTTTCAATATTAATCTCGCCGGAGTTCATATTTACGGTATAGCTGGCAACCTGCATACCCAAAATAGAATAGAAAGTCACACTTTTGATTCTTAAAGAAGAATCTTTTGCCTTAACGATAAGAAAATCCTTTGCGGGATTTGGATAGGCAAGCAACACTCCATCATCAGCTTTTTGAGTGATGGAACCGGGCTCTCTCAGTTGAGCTTTTAAATTGTTGGAAAATCCAACAAAAGTGCCTGTAAGTAGAATTAAAAGTAAAAGTTTTTTCATCAAATTTATAATTTCTCGAATATATATAACAAATATAATAAATTCTGCAATTTCTTACAATAGTTTTTTGTAGAACTTATATTAAATTTGTAGAAACTTATTCAAAAAGTATTCCAAAATGATACATTCAAGAAATAGAAGACTTAGAGTTAATGAATCTATCAGAAGTTTGGTAAGAGAAAATGTGCTTACAACTGATGATTTTGTAATGCCGATCTTCGTAATGGAGGGCGAAAACAAGCAGGAAGCGATCCCGTCGATGCCGGGAATTTTTAGGCGGAGTATAGATTTAACAGTGAAGGAATGTAAGGAATTATTTTCTTTGGGTGTAAAAGCTGTCAATTTGTACATGAAAGTGTCAGAACACTTAAAAGACAACACCGGAAAAGAAGCCTGGAACAAAGACGGATTAATGCAGAACACGATCAAAGCGATCAAAGATGCCGTTCCGGGAATGATTATTATGCCGGATGTGGCATTAGATCCTTATTCAATCTATGGTCATGACGGAATTATTGAAAACGGTAAAGTTTTAAATGATGCTACCAATGATGCATTGGCCAGAATGTCAGTATCTCACGCAGAAGCAGGAGCAGACCTTGTGGCACCTAGTGATATGATGGACGGCAGAGTAATGGTGATTCGTGAAGCATTGGAAGAAAGCGGATTTGCTGATGTAGGAATCGTAAGCTATGCTGCCAAATATGCAAGTTCTTTCTATGGACCTTTCAGAAGCGCTTTAGACAGTGCTCCTAAGGATGATATGGAAATTCCGAAAGATAAAAAAACATATCAGATGGATTTCCACAATTCGCGTGAGGCATTAAACGAAGTGTATAAAGATATTGAAGAAGGGGCTGATGTTATCATGATCAAACCGGGACTTCCGTACCTGGACATCGTTTCCAAAGTGCGCGAAGCTATTGATCTTCCTATTGCGGTATATAACGTAAGCGGAGAATATGCAATGGTAAAAGCGGCTGCACAGAACGGCTGGCTGGATAATGATAAAACGATCATTGAAAGTCTTACGTGCTTCAAAAGAGCCGGTGCTGATATGATCTTTACTTACTTTGCAAAAGAAGCTGCAATTTTGTTGAATAAATAATGAACTGCTGAATCAGGATACGAACGTTAATGACGAGTTGATAATCTGTTTTTTAAAACCTCATCTCCATAAAAAATAGATGTGGTTCAACCTATTTCAAGAAGAAATAATAAAGATCAAAAGCCATGTGTTGTAGAGCATTTAGCGTGTCCTGATTAATCCAGTATTAAATATGAAACCGGCTGTTCTTATAGAACGGCCGGTTTTTTATGATCCATGTCAGAGGTGAAAGAATACATATTGATTACATAATATTGAAATCTTTTCCTTTCGTAAATTTTGCTGCAAAAGGGGCCTGATTTCCGGAATATTTTAATACGAAATGTTTTTCAGTTTCTGTATCAGTCCTGGTTTCCACTTCTACATTCTGAGTCTGAAAACTTAAGTCTAAGCCGACAGCAGATTCTTTTTCCAGAAAAATTTCCACACTTTCCGCATAGAATAACGAAGTACTCAGATAATTAAACTTAATATTTCTCCTGTAGGTTTTAGAGCTTTCCTGTGTGAAAAGTGAATAGTTCTTCAGAATTTCAATACCGGGAGAATCAATATTGGTGATTCTGGATTTGGTAACATTATTGACCCTTACAGAAAAGCTTTTAGCTTCTATTGAATAACGATGGTAATGCCAGACCATATTCAATCATGCTGTCTTTGGTAAACTCAAAGTCAGGGATGAGAGCAGGATGCTTGGGCGTATTGATGAGCTGTGCTTTGACGGTTCTTAAAGCCTCGTCAGAGAATAAATAGCCGATAAGATTATTTCCCGTTGTTCTCCAGTTCCGGCCATTCCATTCAAAGATTTCACAAAGCAGCGTATCAGCAGAAGAATGTGGAAGGAGGTCGATATCCTGCCATTTAAATACTTCTTTGGCATAGGGCCTTCGGTTGGTAATATTAAGACCCAGATCTAATGCAAGCAGATCTGTCAGTTCCTGATTGTTTTCCATAATAATTTAATTCTTGATTTGAAGCCGGTAAAATTATGGAAATTAAATAGTAAACCATCATTAATCCTTGAGCTAATAAAGGGATTGTCAGAATTCGATCTTGCTGATCAGCTTTCAGAGAAGGTGTCATTTTATAACCAGCCTTTTCTTCCGTAAACATAGGTGTCATCAAATTGCCTATCATTCATAAACAGGTACAGAATGCCTTCAATAAAAGGGATAACAGAAGCAGCACCTAAAGTAACAATATTAAGCACCAGCTGAATAATACCTTCTTTGGTGTATCCCAGATAAAACTTGTTTAAGGCCAGCCAGCCTACGAGAATACCTAATAATGCCGCAGGAATTTTCTTTTCCGAGCGGTAAGGAGCATTATTTTGGTAGCTCTGCCTGTTTTCTGTTTTTGTATAACCGTAATTTTCCATTTTTTATTATTTGTAATAGGTTGATTGATTATATGATAAGTAGTCTTAATTAAGAAAAAGTTACAATAAGGTAAAACCAGGCAGGCTTATATTTTTCAGATAATAAAATTGATATTGCTGTAAAAGAGAATTTATATTTTTGATATATTTGCCCTATGATTTTACGAGGAGAAAACTTAATCAAAGAATACGGTCCTAAAAAAGTTGTAAAAGGCGTTTCTGTACAGGTTCAACAGGGGGAAATTGTAGGTTTGCTGGGTCCGAATGGAGCAGGGAAAACCACATCGTTTTATATGATCGTAGGGTTGGTTAAGCCCACTTCAGGGAAAATTTTCCTGGATAAACAGGAAATTACTACAGATGCAATGTATCGTAGAGCCCAAAAAGGAATCGGTTATCTTGCTCAGGAAGCTTCCGTTTTCAGAAAGCTGTCTGTAGAAGAGAATATTATGGGAGTATTACAGCTGACTAAGCTTTCAAAGCGAGAGCAGCAGATCAAATGTGATGAACTGATTGAAGAATTTTCTTTACAGCATGTTCGTAAAAACAGAGGAGATCTTCTTTCCGGAGGAGAGAGACGTAGAACAGAAATTGCACGTTGTCTTGCCACAAGCCCGAATTTTATCCTGTTGGATGAACCTTTTGCAGGAGTAGACCCTATTGCAGTAGAAGATATCCAGAAAATTGTAAGAAGCTTAGTGGATAAGAATATCGGAATCCTGATTACCGACCACAACGTACAGCAGACTTTGGCAATTACCAACAAAACTTATATTATGTTTGAAGGAAAGATCCTGAAAGAAGGACTTCCGGAAGACCTGGCTAATGATCCGCAGGTAAGAGAAGCATATCTTGGTGAAAACTTCGTGTATCAAAGTATTTTGGATAAGCCTAAAAAGAAAAAATATGCCTACAACATCTGGGCAGGTAATTTTGATTCCAAGGCTCATTTACAAGGATTTGTAAACGATAACTTTAAACAGTTTGACGATCTGAGGCTGATGTATGGCTTCGAAGATATAAGTTTTGCTTCATTAGCGAATTCCGAAATAGAACATATCTTTAATGATGTGGTGGATAAGAATGCTAATAACTCTTTTGTATTCCAGAAAAAAGAAATCAATACCCAGTATTCACTGGAACAGGCAAAAGAAGAGTCGAAAGAAGCAAGCAAATCTGAACTGCATTATCTGACGACGTATATGTATGAAGGATAAGACAAATTTTATAGCAAAAACTTTTTAATGGATTTGTTCAGTTTTTTCTCATGAATTTACAATTGGGAAAAATAAGAATATTGAATGTTAAAGTTATCGTCAGTGCAATAGACCATGCCTCTAACCAGTCATACATAAAATATTCGTCATCAATCTTTTCACTATTGTGTAATGAGCTTAATGTAAAAGTGATGATAGCCGTAATAAACAGGCTTTTAATTACTGTTTGTAGCATTTTTCTGATTGGCAAAGATAATTTCCCAATGGTTAAAAGCGAGGTCAGATAAATGATGCTGGTTCATACTGTCAATAAAAGCTTGATAAGCGGTGTCTAAAAATGATTTTAGTTTACAATCATAGGAGACAAACACACAAGATTTTGCAAAACAATTAATGATGGGGGTGTCATCTTGTTCCAATAAATGGATGAGACTTCCTAATCCAGTCTTATTAGCTTTTTCAGAAATGGTAATTCCACCATTTTTTCCTCTTTTCGTTATGACTAAGTCTTTTTGAGCTAGAAACTGAACCACTTTAATAAGATGATTACGGAGTATATTCAGTTTTCCGGATAATTCATCCAAAGAACATGAAGAAGCCTTATCGTTTTGATTTAGATAAATTAATACTCGTAAACTATAGTCGGTAAAATGGTTCAGTTTCATTGATTTTTAATTTAGATGAAGCAGTTGAGGCCCAAACTCCTCATAGAGAATATCTTCTTTGGCAATACCTAGCTGTAGTAAAGAGTCATATTGAGCTTTAATAAATGCTTCGGGTCCACAAATGTAATACTTTGCTTTATCAATAAGAATTTCCTCTTTAATTTCATGTAAGTTTATTCTTCCTTTTCTGACAAAATGAGACTTATTTTCAATAGTTTCATAAAAAACATGAGTAGTAAGCCATTGATTATTAGTGTTTAGTTGATTTACATGGTCTTTAAATGCGTGTACATTTTCATCTCTACAGCTATGAAGCCAGACTACCGTGTTATTCTGTAGCGTATTTTTTTTAGTTTCCAGCATGCTTAACAATGGAGTTACGCCTACGCCGCCGCTTATTAGTACCAACGGATCTTCAGATATTGGATTGGCATAAAAAACACCGGCAGGAGCGCTGACCCATATTTCATCACCTATCATTTTTTGATGCAATACATTTGAAACAACCCCATCAGGCAAATTCTGAATGTTTTTTTCTCTCTTCACGGATATTCTGTAATGATCTGGGTTGAAGGCTGATGATAAACTATACTGTCTTGGCTGTTCATGTCCTAATGCAGGAACAAATGTCTTCACCGAAATATACTGTCCTGGAAGATAGTTGGCAATGGCTTGATTATCTTTAGGACTTAGGTAGAATGATTTAATTTCACTGCTTTCCTCCACAATATCTGCAATTACAAACGCTCTCCATCCTTTCCATCCTCCATCCTTTTGTAAGGTAGATTGATAAAGTTCGTGTTCAATAGAAATCATAATTTGAGCCAATTCATTATAGGCTTGTGTCCATGCTTCTACGAGTTGATCATGTGCTGCTTCCCCAAGAACCTCTTTTATTGAAGAAATCAAGTGAAGTCCAACAATATCATATTGCTCGGGGCTAATATTTAAGCTTACATGCTTATTTCCGATAGATCTTAAAACATTGATAAGAACTTCAGGATTTTCAATTTGCTCAGCATAGGCTAATACAGCTCCAGCTAAAGCATTCTGCTGTTTTCCACTTGCCTGGTTACTCATATTGAAAATGTTTTTCAGTTCAGGGTTATGCGTAAACATCCTTGTATAAAAATGTTTTGTTAAATCGGTTCCATTCGTTTTTAAAACTGGTACTGTTGCTTTTACAAGTGCTTTTTGATCGTTATTCATCTGGTCTTTTTTTATGTGATGGTACAAATGTACAAAAAATATTAATTGTTGTATTTTAAATACAACAATTAATAATAATGCGTAATTTCAAAAAAGTAGGGTAGAATAAACTTCCGGAACTAGGAAAGTCATTTTGAATACAGGGAGATTAAATGGTTTTGGTCCGGATGAGAAAATAAGCAGGTATTAAGCCTGGTTTTTCTATGAATTGTTTTAAAAAAGGTTTAATTTTACTAAGACCTATACTATGATTCATGGCAAAACCTTTTAACAGAACAGTTACTTTATTCGGAATTTATAAGCAGCTTGTCCCATTCATCAGACCTTACCGCTTAATGATTTATGGAACGCTTTTTCTTACTTTCCTGGGAGCACTTGCAGCACAGGTAAACCCAATCGTTTTAAAATATACTGTAGATGAGGTGACAAAGCTTACCCATCTTCCGAACCCTATGGCAGAAGGAATTCATATCCTCACCATCATTTCCGTTATTTTACTGGGAAAAGAGCTGTTGAATATCTTCATCAACTTTGGTCAGAAATTTTATGGCGAAAAAATCAGGATTAATGTAAGTTCTATTCTGGCTCAGTCAGCCATTGATAAAATTCTGACTTACCGAGTAGCTTATTTTAACGATGAAAATCATGAGTCCGGAAAATTACAGATCAGAATAGACCGTGGAATAGAAAGTCTGACAAAACTGGTACAGAACTTTTTCATCGATATTCTTCCTTTGTTTTCCAACGCCATCATTGCTCTGATCATTATGTATATGCAGAATGTATATGTGGGAGCTGTTTCTACGATTATTGTTCCCATCTATTTTTATATAAGTTCTTTACAGGCAAAAAAACTCGGCGGAGTACGCCGGCAGCTTAGAAACCAAAGAGAAAAAAAGACATCCGGACTTCTGAATCTGATCAATTCTATTATGGTGATTAAAAGTTTTGTCCGTGAAAAATTTGAAGGCAAAAAACAATATGATCTTCAGATGGAACTGATGGAAAGCCAGATGTTCACAAGAAAAACAAACTTTATATATGACGGTTTGAAAACTTTTATCGAACAGTTTGGAGTGGTTTTAATAATCCTTTTGACCGTTTATCTGGTCCTTGATCAGCAGATGACCATTGGGGCAATCATGCTTCACATTATGCTTTTTAACAATGTTTCTGCCCCTATCCGGCAGCTGCACAGGATTTATGATGATATGAACGATGCCATGATCTATGCCGAAGGCTACTTTGATA
The DNA here is from genome assembly GCF_057799275.1 of Chryseobacterium sp. 14P4.3.2. Taxonomy (NCBI): domain Bacteria; kingdom Pseudomonadati; phylum Bacteroidota; class Flavobacteriia; order Flavobacteriales; family Weeksellaceae; genus Chryseobacterium; species Chryseobacterium sp. 14P4.3.2. The sequence goes on along the minus strand of NZ_JBYOKO010000013.1, from coordinate 62,754 downwards.
TTCTGAATGCAGATAACGAAGCAGAACCCAATGGAAACTTTATAGAAAAAAAGATCAAAGGAACTTTTGAATTAAAAAATGTTGATTTTACCTATCCCAACGGAACAAAAGCACTTCATGATGTTTCCATGAAAATTGAAAATGGAAAGACGACAGCCTTAGTAGGATTGAGTGGAGCAGGAAAATCAACAGTTATTAACCTTTTATGTAAATTTTACCTTCCGGATTCCGGAGAGATTCTGTTGGATGATATAAACCTCAATGATTTCGAGAATACTTTTCTGCGGAGTGATCTTGGTCTGGTGCTTCAGAAGAATCATATTTTCCAGGGAAGTATAGAAGACAATATCCGTTATGGAGATATGAATGCCAGTTTTGAACAAATTGAAGAAGCTGCTAAAAAAGCCTACCTTCATGATCAGATTATGGATCTTCCTGATCAGTACCGGCATGATGCCACGCAGCTTTCAGGAGGCCAGCAGCAGAGAATAGCCATTGCAAGATTATTTTTAAAAAATCCACCCATTATCTTTTTAGATGAACCAACTGCCAGCCTGGATGCCATTGCCACGGAGCAGATCAAAAATTCTTTGGATGCCATAAAAGAAGGAAGAACCGTAGTTATCATTTCTCATTCATTGTCACAGATTTTAGATTCAGATACAATCTATGTAATGAAAAAGGGAAGGGTGGTTGAAAATGGAACCCATAATGAACTTTATGACAAAGACGGTACTTACCGGGAAATTTTTGATGCTTCGGCCCGCAGCTTAAATCTGGACAAGCTGGTCAATACGTATAAAGAAAATTAATAAAAAAGCTGTTGCATTTATCATTAGTACCTCGAAAAAGAATTTTAGCTTTGCAGGAGCAATATGAATGACCACTATCTTAAAAAATTGGACAGGGTAACTGCTATTCTTACCCAATTACAGTCTAAACCTGTTGTGAGAGCACAGGATTTGGCTGAGAAATTTGATGTAAGTATCAGAACCATTTACAGGGATATAAAAACTCTGGAGAATGCGGGTATCCCTATCGTGGGAGAAGCAGGGAACGGCTATTCTTTAATGGAAGGATATAAACTTCCTCCCATCATGTTTACCAAAGAAGAAGTGCTGAGCTTTATTACTGCTGAAAAACTGATGCAGAAGTTTTCCCACCAGAGTTTGGGAAACCATTATCAGGCTGCAATGGAAAAAGTGAGGTCAGTTTTGCGGCATTCTGATAAAAGTTTAATTCAGAATATAGAGAATCAGATTGATGTCTTTAGTTTTCATACCGATTCCGGAGACTCCCTGAAAAATGTTATTCCTATTATTTTAGAAAGTATTGCAGAGAAAACTCAGCTCAATATACGATATCAGACCGTGGATGGAAGAGTGATGAACAGAACTATTGAAACGGTGGGGATGTTCTTTGAGTTTAATTTCTGGTATATCATGGCTTTCTGCACTTTGAGAAAAGACTTCAGACAATTTCGGATTGACAGAATTATGGAGATTATAAAAACTCAGAACCCTTTTCTTCAGGAGTATGGACAGGTGAATGATTACCGGAAAAAATCCAACGGAAGTAAAGTTGTCGTTAAACTTTTAGTAGACAAAGAAATCATGACCTACCTGGTGAATTCCAAAAAATATTACGGACTGACTGATGAAGTGGAAACGGAGGATGGTGTAGAACTTACTTTTGAAACAGAATGGATTGATGGCGGATTCCCACGCTGGCTGATTACCTTTGCAGATTATGCCACAGTTCTGGAACCGGTAAGCCTTCGCACAAAACTCAATGAATTACTTGTAAAAATGACCAAAAGGCATCAATAAAAACCCCAACAGAGTAATTGTTGAGGTTTGAGTTTAATAAAGACAAAAAGATGAAATGGCTGAAAACTAAAGAAAGCTGACAAAAAAAAATCGGGCAGTCGATTTTTTTTGAACCCTTAGCTTCCTTTACATTATTAAAATCTCTCCCAGAAGAAAGGAGGTTCAATTCCTAAAGCTCTCAGGTAAACATATCCTTGTCCACGGTGATGAATTTCGTTATCTATAAAATAAAGAATATTCTGATATACCGGAAATTCATATTCTCCGAATAAATTGAAAGTCTCCTGGAAACGTTCCTCAGAAATCTGATTAAAATAATGATTGATGACCTCTGTTTCTTCGTCCCATTTTTTTAAGATATCTTCTTTGGTTTTTGGGTTGAATCCTTCCTCGCTGTAGGCTTCCATGTTCCCTTCAACAATTCCTTTTAAAGCAGGCCCGCCAATACCAATCAGTTCTCCTGCCATTTTTGAAAATGGTCTCATGCCACCTATTGAAAATTCAAATAAATCTTTTTCCGGAAAAGCTTCAATGACTCTTCTTGTTAAATTTCTATGTCCCTGCCAATCGTTTAATAACTGTTCAGAAGTCATAAATTGTTTTGTAGCTGTGGCTGTAGTTGTCATAATTGTATGGTTTTTGTTTGTTGTTGATACAAAGGTAAGAGGAGACTATGACAACAGTTTGTCAGCAGGTTTTTTTAAGTTTAAAAAAATATTCTTTGCTTGCTAAAATATCCGGACCTACTTTTCCGTTAGAAGAAAGTATATTAATAAAAAGAAATTGTTTTATTAAAATTATGAAGAAGTATATTTTGCCCGTTATCACCACTTTTTTATTAGTATCATGTAATAAAATTGAAGAAAAAATTGACCAGACTGTTCAGAAAACAACAGAAAAAGTACAGCAAAAAACGCAGCAGGTTGTAGAAGAAACAGTAAAAAACACAGTCAATGAATCTATAAATTCTTTAACGAATTCTCAGGACGTTAAGTTTAATGAAGTTTTTCCGGATGCCGGAGCTATTGTTTCCGAAGAAAAAGGGAAAAAAATAAAAATCCCGGGAAGGCCGGAAGGATATGTTTTCAAATATAAAGCAGACATTGCTGTATTGCTTCCATTTTTAGAAAATCAGCCTACTTCTGATGAAAGCAAGTCAGAAAAGAAAGCCCGAAAAATTGACGGACAAAACATTATTGATAAAATAAGTTTTATGTCCAAATTTCTTCCTGAAAATACTTTTGATACAAGCCTTCTGGAAGATATTAAAAGTGATAAAAATATTCAGTATTATAAGCTGAAGAGATTTCCCAAGAGTAGTACAATTATCTACAACCCAAAAAATCAGACCATCATACAGTATGTAGAGGTAAATAAATAATTTGGATATGGCTGGTTTTTATACCGGCCATTTTTTTATGCAGAAATCTGACAGTCAACTGTAACAGAATCATTCCTACATTTTACTTTTTACATTGTACAAAATACATTATTTTAGTAGTATGAAAATTTATACAAAAACAGGAGATAAAGGGCAAACTGCACTATATGGAGGGACACGAGTTTCCAAAGCCAGTGCAAGAGTTGACAGCTATGGAAATATAGATGAACTGAATTCATTCATTGGAATTGCCAAAAGCCATATTGAAGATCAGGAAGTTCTGAAGCAACTGAAGAAAATACAGTTTGATTTATTCACGGTAGGTTCAGAAGCCGCTACCCCAGCAGACAAGCTGATGCTGGCAAATGGTAAATCACGTCTTCCAATCGTTATTTCAGAAACGGAGATTGAAGAACTTGAACAGTGGATGGATGCTTTTGAAGAAAAACTGGAACCGCTTCAGTATTTTATACTCCCCGGAGGTGGAAAATCTGCTACCTTTTTACACGCTGCAAGAACCATCTGCAGAAGGGCAGAACGTTCATTGGTATTTTTAAATGAAGCAGAAGAAGTACGTCCGGAATTGATCAAATATTTAAACAGACTTTCAGATTATCTTTTTGTTCTGGCAAGATATATTTCAAAACTAAATAACGAACCGGAAGAATACTGGAACCCGAATGAAAGATAAAGCATTACTTTTCATCAACGGAGATGCTCCGAAATCTTTACCCAATCCGGAAAATTATGGTTTGATTGCCTGTACAGACGGGGCTTTCCATTATTTAAAGCGGATGGGCTTTCCATTGGATAAACTTGATTTTATTTCAGGGGATTTTGACTCCCACTCCGGAACGGATGAAGATATGTATCAGGATAAATTTATCCTTACCTTAGATCAGGATAAAACAGATTTTCATAAAGCCCTGGAAATTATTCTGGAAAAAGGCTTTTCAGAGATTGATGTATTCGGAGGCAGTGGAGGAGAACAGGATCATTTTCTGGGAAACCTTACCGTTGCCTATGCGTTTAAGGACCAAATGGAAATTAAGTTTTATGATGAATTTTCAGAATATTATTTTATTCCAAATGATTTTAAACTGAAAGGAGTAAAAAACAGAATGATCTCTCTGTATCCTTTCCCATCGGTCAATAATATAACTACCAAAGGACTTAACTGGCCTTTGACTAATGGGAGTTTAAGCATTACCTCAAGGATAGGAACCCGGAATTTCGCTGTTGAAGATGAGGTTACAGTAGAATATGAATCAGGAGATGTGTTATTTTTTGTAGGCATCCATGAAATAGAATATCCAGGTATATATTAAGATATATTATTAAATGCAATTTTGTCTTTGCAAAGGCAGTGATGAATAGAAACGGGCTTTAGCCCATTTAATCAAAACAGAAAAATTCCATTGGCATTAGCCAAAACCTAATAAGAGCATGAAACTCTCTCCAGTGTCACAATTAGGGTGGCAAATCAGAAGATTTTACGGGGGTGGTTTTAAATATTGCAAAAATCGGTTAAATAAAAACGTTTGAATAAATTAATCAAAATATCAATTCTCAGCATTTCATTATACAGTGTTTTATCCTGCAAAACACAGCATTTTGAAACCCCTCAATATGGTAGAAATGAAACAGAAAAAGTCATTGATATCAAAAAGGTGGCCAATTTCCGGGCAGTGGGAAATATTAAAAATACAGAAGGAAGAACTTTGAAAGAAGGTAAATTCTACAGAAGTGCCCATCTGTATAAACTGAGAAATAAATCTTTTAATTCTATTGAAAAACTGGGAATAAAAGAAATCATTGACCTTAGAAATTCCAAAGAAACAGCAGAAAAACCGGATCAGCTTCCTGCAGGAATAATTTACAAAAAATATTCAGCTTTTGAAGATGAAGGAGATCAGTTGGCTCAGGCTAGAAAATTAGTTCTCAAAGGGAAAGTGAATGCTTCAGATGCCGATAAAAGAATGATTGATTTTTATCGTGAATACGTTACAGAAAATCCGGAAATTATAAAGTCCATCATCAATGAGGTTCTGGAATCTAAAGAACCGGTTCTATATCACTGTACGGCAGGTAAAGACCGAACCGGAATTATTACTGCTTTAGTTTTAACCATTCTGAAATTTGATAAAGAGACTATTTATAATGAATATCTTTTGTCTAACAATTACAGAAAAGATCTTGTTCAGAAAAGACTCCGTTTGGCAAATACCTTACATTTCCTTTACCCAAAGATGGATTTACAGGTGCTGGAAAAACTAAGCTGGGTAGAAAAAAGATATCTGGATGCTGCTTTTGATGAGATCAATAAAAAGTATGGATCAACGGATGCCTACATTCAGCAGGTACTGGGGGTTTCTGAAAGTAAAAGGGAGGAGTATATTCAAAAGTTTACCTATTGATTATCAGAGATAAATTTTTGTAAGATATGATATTGGGGGATAATTTAAAATTATAATAATTTTAACACCCAAAAATCAAACTTTTTTAGCAATTTTGCATTTCTTAATTCACTTGTTTAGAAATGAAAATAAAGTACTCGGAACTTATTGATCAGACGTTATATTTCCCTACAGAGGAGTTTAATGTTTCTGAGAACAATTTGTTGTTTCACGATGTTCCATTGATGGACGTTGTTGAGCAATTTGGCACTCCGCTAAAGATTAGCTATTTGCCGAGAATTTCTCAAAATATTCAGAAAGCCAAAAGCTGGTTTAAAGAAGCTTTTGAAAAAACCGGATATAAAAAGAATTATACCTACTGCTACTGTACAAAATCCAGTCATTTTAATTTTGTATTGGAAGAAGCTTTGAAAAACGAAATTTCAATAGAAACTTCTTCTGCTTATGACATGGATATTGTAAAATCTCTTTACGGGAAAGGTAAGGTAGATAAGAATATTGAGGTAATCTGTAATGGTTTTAAAACAGATGATTATCTGATGAAAATCTCAGATATGATCAATAATGGGTTTGAAAATATTACTCCGATTCTGGATAACTACCGCGAGCTGGATAAACTTACGGAAAGTATAGATTCAACCTTTAATATCGGAATAAGAATCGCTTCGGAAGAAGAACCTAAGTTTGAATTTTATACCTCAAGATTAGGGATCGGATATAAAGATATTATCCCTTACTACAGTCAGAAGATCGCTGAACACCCGAATGCAAGATTGAAAATGCTTCACTTCTTCATCAATACGGGGATTAAAGATACTTCTTATTACTGGAATGAGTTGTACAAATGTCTTCGTGTGTACGCACGTTTGAAGAAAATTGCTCCTGAAGTAGATTCACTGAACATTGGTGGAGGTTTCCCAATCAAAACTTCTTTGAATTTTGATTATGATTACCAATATATGGTAGAAGAGATTGTTTCTCAGATCAAAAAATTCTGTGAAGAAGAAGGAGTAGAAGAACCAAACATCTATACCGAATTCGGAAGTTTTACTGTTGGAGAAAGTGGAGCGAACCTCTATAAAATTATTTCTCAGAAACGTCAGAACGACAGAGAAAAATGGAATATGATCGATTCTTCTTTCATGACAACACTTCCTGATACATGGGCAATTTCAAGGCACTTCATCATGCTTCCGCTAAACCGTTGGGAAGATACTTATGAAAGAGTCTTTTTAGGAGGATTGACTTGTGACTCAGATGATTATTACAACTCTGAGCAGCATACCAATGCTATTTATCTGCCGGTTTTCAGTGATACAAAACCTTTGTATATCGGATTTTTCCATACAGGGGCTTATCAGGAAACAATCGGAGGTTACGGTGGAGTTCATCACTGTCTGATGCCTCAGCCAAGACATGTCCTGATCCAGAAAGATGAAAATGGTGAATTACACTACGAAATTTTCCGTGAAAAGCAGGAGCCTGAAGATATTTTGAAAATTTTAGGTTACAAATAATAAATTGACTTTAGTCAAAACGTATACAAAACGAAAGCTCTCATCACTGAGAGCTTTTTTATTTAGAAATAATTTGAAATTTTATCAAGTTCGAGATCATCATAATCAGAAACTACGGTGTCTGCTAACGTATAGTCCTGATTTTTTGAATGTGGACTTCTGTAGGCAGCACAGAATATTTCAGCTCTGTGAGCTGCTAAAATTCCATTCGTAGAGTCTTCTATAACCATACAGTTTTCAACTGGTTCACCTGCCATTTCGGCTGCTAAGAGAAAAACTTCAGGATGAGGTTTGGATTCTTTTAAATCCGCTCCACTTATTTTTCCACTGAAATATTTCTCAAGACCGAATTTTTCAAAAACCATATTAATAGTGGTCATTGTTGCGGAAGAAGCCAATATAAGTTTGATATTATTTTCATGATAATGCTCGATCAGTTTTTTTACCCCCGGAATTAAGTCAAATTCATCATCATTATAAAAATAATCTTTGAAATGAGATCTTTTGATTCCGGAAATAGCTTCGTGAGTATAATCCAGATTAAATTGATTGATCAAAGTTTCACAAACCCTCTTGGTAGAAGCCCCTGTGAAAGAGGTATATAAATCTTCGGAAACTGTAATTTCCAATTCATCAAACGTTTTGAAATAAGCTTTTCTGTGAAGAGGTTCCGTATCTACAATCACCCCGTCCATATCGAAAAGAACAGCTTTTAAAGACATATTGAAAGTTTTACGTAAAAATAGCTATTTGAATTGAAAGATGAAAGATGAAAATTGAAAATGGAGATTTCATAGTGAAAAGCCTGAATTTATAATACGGAAAAGTACAATGAAGCCTGAAATATCACCTCTGAAATCGAGTATCTTAGCCCTTTCAATTTTCAATTTTCATTTTTCCGTTTTCAACTCTTAACTTCTTCGTATCTTTGTTACCGATATTTCAATAGTAAAACATTAAAATTTTTAAATAAAGCATGAGAACATACGCAGGAATTCCCGAAGAAAACGCATCGTTAGAGAATTCGAAAGTAATGTTGGTAACTGTTCCTTATGATGGAACTTCAACATGGGGTAAAGGAGCTGATAAAGGTCCGGAATTATTCTTAGACGCTTCTGAAAACATGGAGCTTTATGATATTGAAACACAAACTGAGCCTTATCTTCAGGGAGTGTATATGGCAGGAGAAGTTTCTGAAAACTCTACTCCAGAAGCAATGACAGAAGCTGTTTATCAGAAAACAAAAGAGCTGTTGAATAATGACGGAAAACTATTCACTCTTTTTGGTGGAGAACACTCTGTTTCTATTGGTTCTATCCGTGCAGTAGGTGAGAAGTTTGAAAACCTTACCGTTCTTCAGTTAGATGCTCACACAGACTTACGTCCGGATTTTCACGGTTCTACTTCTAACCACGCCTGTGCAGTTTTTGAAGCGAACCAAAAGCATAATTTAGTTCAGGTGGGAATCCGCTCTATGGATGTAGAAGAGGTTGAATATTTACCGGAAGGAAGAGTATTCTTTGCTCACGAAATCGCTAACAACGAGAACTGGGTTAATGATGTATTGGAAAAAGTATCAGGAAACGTATATATTACGATAGATTTAGATGCTTTTGATCCTTCTATTGCTCCTTCTACAGGAACTCCGGAGCCAGGTGGACTACAATGGTATCCAACATTGGAATTATTAAGAAAAGTATTTGAAAAATGTAATGTGGTAGCATTTGATATTGTAGAATTAATGGATTCTCCAATGGCTAAACCTTCAGCTTTCTTATCTGCTAAGCTGTATTATAAAATGCTTGCTTATTACGATATTTATAACAACAACTAATATTCCGCAAGAATCGGATTTTTTCTGCCGTATATTCTTCGGAAATTTGTGAGGTAAAAATAATATAAGATGTCCACACAAAGTCAGATAGATTATAATAGAATTGCCAAAGCGATAGAATATATCCAGCGCAATTTCAGGCTTCAGCCAAGTTTGGAGGAAGTGGCAGAAAATATTCACTTAAGTCCCGCCCATTTTCAGAAGATCTTCACAGATTGGGCAGGAACAAGTCCGAAAAAATTTTTACAGTTCATCAGCCTTGAACATGCTAAAAATTTATTGAAGGAAGAAAAAGCAAGTTTATTTGATACCGCTTACGAGACAGGATTATCCAGTACCAGCAGACTTCATGATCTGTTTGTAAAGATAGAAGGAATGTCTCCGGCGGAATATAAAAACGGTGGAAAAAGCCTTGTTATCAATTTCAGTTTTTCCGAAAGTCCTTTTGGAACTTTATTGGTAGCTTCTACAGAAAAAGGAATCTGTTATATGGCTTTTGAAAAAGATAAAGAAACAGCATTAGGGGAGCTGAAACATAAGTTCCCCAATGCTTCTTTTCTTGAAAAACAGGATGCACTTCAAAAGAATGCATTGTCCATATTCGATAAAGACTGGACAAAACTTAATACCATAAAACTTCATTTAAAAGGAACAGATTTTCAGCTTAAAGTCTGGGAAAGCCTACTGACTATTCCCATGGGAAAACTATCTACCTATGGAAGTCTTGCTGAAAAAATTGGAAATCCAAAAGCATCAAGAGCAGTGGGAACAGCTATCGGAAGCAATCCGGTCGCATTTCTTATTCCATGCCATCGCGTGATTCAGTCTACAGGGCATCTTGGTGGTTATCGATGGGGTATTGATAGAAAACAACTGATGATGGGCTGGGAGAGTTCACAGATTTACACATAAACAAATCTTTACTTTAACCGTAAAAACTACAAAAGGCTTTTAGAAAAAGGTTAAGACTGAGTTTAATTTGTATAAAGTTAACACGATGAAAATCAAAGATTTGCAAAACTTAAGTGGTCTTCGTATACATCAGGTTTCTTACTTAAATTAAATGTTTAAACTTTTGTGGAAACAGGTTTTGGCTAAAGCTGATTGACTTTCTTATCCTTTATTAAACACGTTAAAGTCTATTTCTCTTGATGAAAATTACCGTGCTATTGTGGAAAATATTATGGTAATTTATAAATCATTACCAAAATGTAACGGTTGTAAAAGATCACCAATCTGCTTAACCTCAAAATCATAAATACATTTTTCAAATTAAATAATTATGTTGAGTCTCTTTGAAGAAATATCAGATTATCCACTTAATGTTATCCCACATGACGGAACCGTTCATTATTACGGAAAAGTTTTTTCTAAAGAAAAGTCTGATCTGTACTATGACTATTTATTCAATCAAATACCGTGGGAGAATGATGAAGCGGTAATATTTGGAAAGCTCATTTTAACTAAACGAAAAGTAGCCTGGTTTGGAGATAAACCTTTTGAATATACCTATTCAAAAAGAACAAAATATGCCAAATTATGGACTCCGGAATTATTAGAATTGAAGAAGAAGTGTGAGGAAGTTTCCGGAGAAACCTATAATTCATGTCTGCTCAATTTATACCATGACGGAAGCGAAGGCATGGCGTATCACAGCGATGGTGAGACAGATTTAAAAAAGCATGGTGCAATTGCTTCTCTTACTTTTGGAGCGGAAAGAAAATTTTTATTCAAGCATAAAACCACCAAAGAAAAGGTAGAAATATTCCTGGAAAACGGAAGTTTATTAATTATGAAAGGAACCACTCAGGACAATTGGCTTCACAGGCTTCCACCCACTACAAAAGTGAAAACTCCCAGAGTAAATCTGACATTCAGAACGATTGAAGATTAAGTGTATTGCTTCCGGATCAATAGGAGTGGGATTTAGCCCACTTGAACAAAAACAACAAATTCATTTGACTTTAGACAAAATCTAAAAATAAACTTCAAGTTCTCAAAAACAAAAAAAGCTGTTCAAACGAACAGCTTTTTCAATTTATTTTAAAACTTCAGCTTCAATAGAGCTGTCATCATATACTTTGATAAACGCTTTGGTGTAATCCTCTTTCGTTGCAAAATTTGGATTATCCATGAATTTCTGCGGATTGATGGCGAAAAGCGGGAACCATGTACTGCTGATCTGAATCTGGATTTTGTGTCCTTTTTTGAAAGTATGAACTACATCCTGAAGTCTGAAGTTAACAGCCGTTTTCTGATTGGTAACCAGAGCTTCTCCCTTTTCTCTCGAATTTCGGAATCTTGCAGGCATGATTTCACTTCTTACCATCTGATGGTAGTTTCCGTAGATCACACCATCTTTCTTTTCTGCAGGTTTAAAATCTTCAGGATAAACGTCAATCAGTTTTACTGCAAAGTCAGCATCTGTAGAAGAAGAGGCAATATTCAGTTTAGCCATGATTTCTCCGGCAAAAGCCATGTCTTCAGTCAAAACATCAGTAGTGAAAGTCAGAACATCAGGTCTTCCTACTGCAAATCTCTGATCTTCCGACATATAATTTTTGGGAGTAAAGCCATTAAAGTCTTTTAAATGATCTGAACTTAAAACAGGGTTGTCAGGATCACTGTAATATTCAGAATATCCATTTCCTGAAGTTTTTTTCAAAGTTTTATCAGACAGATAGAAGTTTACTTTCTGTGCATTTTTAGGGGGATAAGAAGCAAATTCTTTCCATTCTTTTGCTCCGGTATCATACATTAGAGCTTCCGGAAGTCCTGCATCTTCTTTGGTATTGCCCTTCAGGTAATGGTTGAAGAATTTTGTTTCAACATTTTTCTGATAATAGGTAGCAATGCTGTCTCCAAAATAAGTTTCACTGTGGAAATGTTTTCCCTGTTCCTGTGACCAGCCGCCATGGGAAAATGGCCCCATTACGATTGTATTTTTAGCTTTTGGGCTTGTTTTTTCAATCGTTTTATAAATATTCAAAGGGCCGGAAAGGTCTTCTGCATCAAACCATCCTCCTACAGTCATTACCGCATGGTTGATATTCTTCAGGTGAGGAAGTAGGCTTCTTTTTTGCCAGAATTCATCATAGTTGGTATGATCCATAATCTCCGTCATGAAGAAGTTATTTTTATAATACTTTTCATAAGCATCCTTTAGAGTACCAAGTTCTCTGTAGAATTTTAATCCATCTTCAGAGGTTTGTTTAATGAAAGAATCCATATACCATGCTTTTGTTTCTGGTTTTACTTTCTGAACTCCAAAAACCGGAAATGTTCTGAAATATCCCAGCATAAATCTTCCGTTGTGAAGGAAATCATCATTCCAGAAATCAGAAATAGGAGCCTGAGGAGAAGAGGCTACCAAAGCGGGATGCTGCGACAATGTTCCTACAGCAGTATAGAAACCAGGATAAGAGGTCCCAAACTGTCCTACCTTACCGTTGTTGTCCTTAACATTTTTCAAAAGCCATTCAATAGTGTCATAGGTATCTGTACTTTCGTCAACATCTTTTTTCGTTTTGTGTTCCACCTGTGGTGTCATATTGGTAAAAGTCCCTTCACTCATATATCTGCCACGTACATCCTGGTAGACAAAAATATATTTGTCCTTCATAAGATACGTGTTAGGGCCTACTTTTGCTTTGTATTCATTTTCTCCGTACGGAGCAATACTGTAGCAGGTTCTCTGCATCAGGAAAGGATATTTATTCTTATTGGAAATATCTTTCGGGATATATACGGCTGTGAAAAGCTTCACACCATCGCGCATCGGAACATAAAATTCTTTCTTGGTGAAATTGTCTTTAACGAAATTGTCTTTTTGTTCCGTTGTCTGAGCTTTTCCAAGAATGAAAAAAAGAATAAGTAAAACTGAAATATGGATTTTCATAAAAAAAATTTGTTGCTAATTTAAAAATAAAAAGACTTTCAGCGATGAATCTTCTTTAAAAAGGTTTTGGGGTTTGACTTTTGTTAAATCATTCCGTCAAATGCCCCTTGTGAAAAACGGGAATTGTTATACATCCATTTGTACAATTTGTGAAAAATAGAATAGAAAAAAAGTTAATTATAATTCCTGTACCTTAAGTGTATTAAAATGTTTGATGATAAAAACAGAAATCAGAAATAAAAAACAGCCGGAAATGTCCGGCTGATCATTAAAAAATATATAAAAGTATGGTGTTTATTATTTTTTACCTTTGAATGTATTCAGTTTCATACTGATAGAAAACATAATGTATCTTTTCAGAATAAGGTCTTCGCGGTCCTCAAAATAGGTGTCTGTAATTGTTCTTCTGACACTTTGGTTTTGATTTAATACGTCGTAAATTTTGATTTTTGCTGTAAACTGTTTCTTATAGAATGCATATCCAAGACTGGTGTTCCAGAAGTAAAAATCTTTTTTAAAGCCCGGTGCAATATTGGAATTGGTATTGTATTCAAAGTCATTACCAAAAACAAATCTGCTTTGGAAAAGATAATTCGTTAGTTCCAGTTTTAATGACTGGCTGGTTGTATTTACGCTGTTGATATCAGAATTAGAATATTTGGAAAAATTATAATTCAGGCTGTATGATGGTTTTATACTGAGCTTGTCTTTGATATCAAAATTAAAGTTTAAGGAAGGACTGATGCTGTATGAATTGCTTTTGATCAGCTGACCGTTGATGGAGCTGTTATTGTACATGTAGCTCATAAGAAACCTTGGGCTTATGATGAGTTTTTTATCCTGCCATTTAAACGTTTTGTTTAAACTTGAACTTATATTAAAGCTTTTATTTCCGCTGATATTATCATAAGTGACAATTTGCTTCCCGGTATCATCATATCGGGTATAATTAATGACATCATTGTTTCTGTAAATAAAACCTGCATTGATATAGTAATTGATACCGGAAACAATATTATAGCTGTTAAAAGAGATCATGCTAGTGGACATCCATGAATTTTTCAGATCCGGATTTCCGGTATAGGTGGCCAGAGGATCCGATTCATCCTTATAAGGAATTAATTTTTCAGCACTTGGAACAGTGAATCCTGAAGAGTTTGACACTATTAATCTTTGGCGTTCAGAAAGAACATATTGAACATTTACCATGTATCTTGGAAGAGCAAAGTTTTTCTTAAGCTCATATTGCTGGCCTTTAAAGACAGAATTCACCTTCATGTCCGAAATATCAAGATTCACAGTGGCCCACGTACTTATTTTCTTTTTTGTAAGATAAAAAGAAAGCTCAGGGGAGAACTGATTGATTCTTTGTTCCATACTGTTTGACAAAAGAATATTGTATTTGGAATATTGTCCCGTAGTATTATCGAAATCATTAAAGTCCCTGAAATCCCTGGATAATTTTGAAGTGTAGTTCATTTCCATACTTATGGTTGCAGAATCGGAGATCGGTTCTGTGTATCCTGCATTGAAGCTATAGTCATTACCCTGGCTTCTGTTTTTTTGCAGCTGGTTTCTGTTATCTGTTGTAATTCCGGATTCTCCGTAAAATGTATTTTGGGAGAGGTTAATAGTATTGGTCTTGGATTCGGAAATTGAAGTGTTGACCCTTGCAGAGATTACACGTCCTTTTTTCTTCAGATTTTTAGAAAAATTGATGTTGGGACTGAAAGTATTATTTTCGCTGTCTGTAGTATTGGAAGACTGGCTTTCATTCAGAAGCTGGTCATTTTTTGATGTTGAAGATTTTGATCTTCCTGAGCTGAAGCCTTCTGATCTTGAAAAAGAGGGGGATATATAAATATTGGTTTCAGGATCTAGTTTTATTCTGGTAGAATTATCAAAACTATATTGCCTGGACTCATTTTTATTACTGTTTTCAGAATTTGTTTTTAGAATATTATCAGGAAGAAGAGTTGTTCTGGATACTTTTGATGCCGTTTCTCTGTTAGACACGGAGTATTTTAAGCTGAGGTTGTCCAGATCTGCATCTTCTGAAAGTTTGTCATTGTAATTAAGCCCAATGGTTGAAGATCTCAGAATCCCGCCGCCACTGCTTTGTGTTCCGCCACCTCTGATACTTCCCATATTATCAAAAACATTATCACCGGAAACACTTCTTGAATTGATATTATTGGACGAAAGCATCAGGCTTACTTTCGTATTTCCTTTAAAATAACTTACCATTCCGCTTCCCTCATATCGTTTATCTGAACCATAGCCAACGATTGCTCTTGTAATCAGGCCTTTGTTTTTCTTTTCATCAATATTAAAATTGATAGTGGCATTTTGAGACTTAGGAGTTTTTTTGCTGAATTCTTCCTGTTTTGTTTTGGTAGTGGTAACCTGAATATTTTTAATAATGTCTGCCGGAAGATTTTGAAGAGCCATTTTTCCGTCTTTATCGAAAAAAGGTTTTCCATTGACCATAATCTGGTCAACATTCTTGCCGTTGACCGTGATTTTATCATCATTGCTGACTTCAACTCCGGGAACCTGTTTCAGCAGTTCCAGAATATTGCTGTCAGGGCGCACTTTAAGTGCAGACGCGCTGAATTCTACTGTATCATTTTTTATTTTTACAGGAGAAATAGTGATCTTTACCTCATCAATATTGATTATTTTTTTTTGTTCAAGAATTATATCATCCAAAGATAAGGGTTGATCAATTTTTTCAAATCTCTTAGAATAAGACAGCTTTTCGTTATCAATTTTCAGAATGGAGGGCTCTTCCTGATTGTCTATTTTCAATGAAAATTTCCCTTCGTTGTTAGTTGCTGTATAATTGACGATAGATGAATCTTTTGCCTTAATCAAATAGACGGTAATATTTTCTACCGGCTTTTTCCCAGAGTCAGAAACTTTTCCGTTAATATAAAGTTTTTGTGCAGGCACTATCAGCATACCACATACCAGCAACATCAAAAACAAGAATCTCTTCATTTGGCTTTTCAAAGCGGTAAAAATAGAAAAAACATCTCCATATAGAGATGTTTCTTAAAAATATTTAGTGAAAATTATTTTTTATGAAATTATGCCTTCAAATATCTTGAATAAGCATAGCCTTCCTGGCCGTCAGTAGTTTTTACTTTCCACCAGTCATCAGAAGTTTGTTCAATTAAAGTTACAGAAGAACCTTTGGCAGCTTTACCTACCACTGCAGCTTCAGTAGAAGGCTCCTGTCTGATATTCAGATTAGAATCTTCCGTTGCAACAGTTAATGAAGCTCCGGAAGCAAGACCTGCAACCTGTACGTCAATATTAATATCTGAAGAAGAATAGGTAGAATCAATAGCTCCTAAAGCATTCCATACTGCGTCTTTTGCTGCTGTATTGGAAGCATTACCGGAAACATAAAGAATACCGTCCTGCTCCTGAACCTGAAGGTTTGAAATTCCAGCTGATTGTGCTGCTGAAACTACGCTTGAATATTTATCTTGTAATTCGCCCATTTTAAATTATTTTACAATTAGGTTGTTGTTATATTTTCCGATTTTCAAAGCATCTACAGATTCTTTGATCTTTCTAGCCTGTAGGCTGGAAACATTTCCTGTAAGAGTAAGCTGTCCGTTTACAATTTCTACTTTTACAGAAGGGAAATCTTTTACCGCATCCTGAACTTTTTTCTGAACAGCAGGATCTACAGCAGATGTAGTCTCAACAGCCGGAGCCGGAGCTGCAGCTACAGTACTCATATCCATTACTTCTTTTATTCCGTTAATGGCTTTTAATTTTGTAACCATTGCATCTTTAGACTGAGCGTCAGCGAAAGTTCCGCTTAAGTGAGCTACACCATCTTTTACTTCTACAGAAGCACCGGGATTTGAAGTTACTACAGTTGTAGCCTGAGTCTGAAGATCGGCATCAGAAATTTTCTTTTTACAAGAAACTGCCCCGAAGGATACAGCTACAGCTAATGCAGCCATTGCGATAGTTTTTTTCATATTGTATATTTATTTAATGTTGTTATACTATCAAATGTAACAATAAAATTTGTACCAAAAGAATAAAAATTCAATAAATGTTTCTTAATTTTTTTGCAATATTTTCTAAACCAGAGTTTTAATTTTTAAGGATTAAAAACTTAATGTAAAATTAACAGGCATTGAAGAAAATCTTCTGCCAATTGAAAAACCATTATATTTGCGCAAATTGAACTATATATATGAAAGGACAGAATAAACTTTTTATAGCAATTATCATTGCACTTACCCTTGGAGTAGGAATTGGAGGGATAGTACATGTGAAGTATCCGGAAAGTGCAGAACCTTTTTCCAAGAATATAAAACTTTTGGGAACTGTTTTTATCAGATTGGTACAGATGATTATTGCTCCCCTGGTTTTTACAACTTTGGTAGTAGGAATTGCCAAAATGAGTGATATCAAAATGATCGGAAGAGTAGGAACAAAAGCAATGCTTTGGTTTATTTCCGCTTCTTTGATTTCTCTTTTCATAGGATTGATACTTGTTAACTGGCTGGAGCCTGGGCATGTAACGAAACTGCCAATTCAGGATGTTGCATCTGCGGACGAGCTTCTTAAAAGCAGTAAGAGCTTTTCTATGGAAGACTTTGTAAAACACATGATTCCTAAAAGTTTATTTGAGGCATTTGCTACCAATGAAGTGTTGCAGATCGTTATATTTGCCGTAATGTTTGGAGTTGCACTGGCTAATTTAGGGGAAGACTATTCTAAACCTGTAGTGAAACTTTTTGATATTATTGCCCATGCTATTCTTAAAATGGTAGGGTATATCATGTGGTTTGCTCCATTAGGAGTATTGGGAGCCATTGCAGCAGTAGTTTCGACTAATGGTTTTGAAATCTTTAAAGTATATGCAATTTATTTAAGGGACTTCTTTTTTGCAATAGGAGTACTGTGGCTTGTACTTTTATTAGTAGGGTATTTAATTTTAGGAAATCGTCTTTTTGATCTTTTAAAAAGAATTAAAGAACCATTATTGATCGCTTTCTCTACTACGAGTTCGGAAGCGGTATTTCCAAAATTGGTGGAAGAACTTGAAAAATTCGGATGCAACAGCAGGGTAGTATCTTTTATCTTACCGCTGGGGTATTCTTTCAATCTGGATGGAAGCATGATGTATATGACCTTTGCTTCAATATTTATTGCTCAGATCTATGGTATCGAAATGACTCTTGGACAGCAGATCACCATGCTTTTGGTGCTGATGCTTACTTCAAAAGGAATTGCAGGAGTTCCGAGAGCTTCACTGGTTATTATTGTGGCAACATGCTCTATGTTTGGAATTCCGCCGGAAGGGATCGCTTTAATCTTACCAATTGACCATTTCTGTGATATGGGAAGAAGTATGACAAACGTATTAGGAAATACATTAGCAACTTCTGCTGTTTCGAAATGGGAAGGGCAATTAACAGAGCCATTGGACAAAATCTAAATATTAGTCAATGAGTTTAAAAAACTTAGAAACCTGTAAAAGCCATATTTTTGAATATGGCTTTACTGTTATAAATAATGTGTTCTTACAGACAGAAATTGAAGCAATAGAACAAGTTTTAAGGAATATAGATACTTCAAAAGAGAATTTCAGGAAATCTGAAGACCTTTTTGCGATAAGACAGTTTTTAAAAGAAGTTCCGGAAATTAAAGATCTTGTTTTTAACGACAATATTAAAATAGTGATTAAGGAAATCTTCGGAGATAAATATTTCGTCGTAAAAAGTATTTATTTTGATAAGCCCGAAACCTCCAACTGGTACGTAGCATATCATCAGGATCTGACTATTTCTGTGGATAAAAAGATAGATTTGCCAAATTTCGGTCCGTGGACAACGAAGCAGAATCAGTTTGCTGTGCAGCCTCCGTTGAAGATTTTGGAAAACATTTATACCATCAGAATCCATCTGGATGATACGGATGAAAACAACGGGGCATTAAAAGTAGTACCAAAATCCCATGCCAAAGGAATTTACAGACCGGAAACCATTGACTGGACAGTAGAAACGGAAGAAATCTGTAACGTAGAGAAAGGCGGAATCATGATTATGAAACCTCTTACCCTTCATGGTTCAAACAGAACAACTAATGGTAGGAAGAGAAGAGTGATTCACATCGAATTTTCAGACATGCAGCTTCCGGAAGTCTTACAGTGGTCAGAAAAAATGAATTAAATTTTTTTTAAAATAATAAAACCCTTCAATTCTGAAGGGTTTACTTTTGTTACCAGGAATTGGATATCATTTCTTTGTCCTGGGCTTTTATATTTTCTTTATGGTAGAAGAGTAATAACAAAAATTCTTTTTGTACTGAATTGCCAGAGACTATGGGAGCAGAAACTGCAATTTGCCTTCTCAATGCAGTCTCTATAGTTTTATCTTTACTTCCAAAGCTGATGACAGGTGTCATTTCTTTAATCCTGGACAGACCATTTATTTTTACTTTGTATATCGCAAAAGGCTGTTTAGGCTTGAAACCGCTGATTTTTGACAAACCGGATTTACCGCTGCTTTGGCTGTCATCATAGTAAGATGCAAACTGCAGACCTTTTAACTTGTCTTTATTTTTGTCTAAATAAGAAAAAACTTCGCTTAAAGTTTCAAGTTGAGAGCTCTCATTTTTAGTATGCGCTTTTTTTAATCTGGATCTGGGAGTACAGGATGAAATAGAATAGCCATTACCGGATTTATTTAAAAATATCAGATACCTGTCATTGGGTTCTACATCTATTTCACATGCTGCGGATGAAGACCTACCGATCAGCCCTCTCACATTTAATGTTTTGAATGCTGTCCCTTTGTAGGCTTTTTCAAATTCAACGTCTGCTTTATAGGTTCTTTGTGCGGTATTTTCACCGTATACTTTTAAAATCTTTATAACACCCACTACATCAGCATCCAAATAATTCTTGGCTAAAGTTTCTGTCACACATTTACAAGCCGATACTTTTATGATACTTAAAAGTAAAAAGAGGAATAACGATATTTTTTTCATTGGTAATAATGTTGTTTTATTTTACAGAAATCTCATCGATAAAGATATAAGCTTCTCCACCGGCTCCCTGATGCCATTCCGGAAGTTTTCCGAAGTAGTAGGCTTTTATTTTTATATATCTTGCTTCAGTAGGAAGAATATCAGTATAAAAATCTTTGATCTGTACCTTCTCATCCTTAGCATCAATATCGTTGGCAATGGTCTTCAGAAGAATAAAATCTTTTCCGTTCATAGAAGCGTAATATTCCACTTTTTTAGGCATCAGAATCCATGCTCTGCTGTCCTGAAGATAACTGGAAGATAATGATGTAATCTGCTGTGGAGATTTAAAATCGACAATTGCTTCGAAATTTTGACCCTGATAGCCCTGCCACTCGCCCTTCCTCCAATTAATATCACCTCTTATCCCATCAATAAGAGCCAGTTTCCCGCTGGCACTATATTGTGGAGTGGCCTTGGACAGGATCGTAATGTCCCAGTAATTGGGTCTTCTGTTAAAATGAGCCGTCGTAACAGAACTTTTTTCCCCGTTTCTTTCAGCATAAGCCTGAACCTGTGTCGTTTTGCTGATAGAAAACGGGCCTTTATAAGCTGTAAAGGTCTTCCTTTTATTGCTGTCACTTTCATCCAGAGTCATGTAGTATACCTTGTCTCCCGGATTAATTGGAGTGATCTCAACTTTGGTATTGAAGTCAAAGATCCGTTCTGCTGCAATAACCGGTGAGGCTGTCTGCTGAGTATATTTAAAATCTTTGACCGGTTTTATATTTTCAAATCCCAGTTTTTTAAGCTCTGCTTTACCCGCATTTTTAGTAATAGTTCTGGTAGTTCCATCTTCAAGATGAATTTTAATCTCATCAAAATAAGGAGTAGTGGTTTCCCATTCAGGCAATCCCGGAGTTACAGAATAAATACCCATTGAACTTAAAACATACCACGCACTCATTTGGCCACAGTCTTCATTTCCAATCAGTCCGTCCGGAGTATTTTTGTAGAAATTATCAAGGATATATTTTATTTTAGAATCTGTTTTTTCGGGTTTATCTACATAATTATAGAGGTATGCGATATGATGGCTTGGCTCATTTCCCTGGGCATACTGGCCCATCAGTCCGGTGATATCCACCTGTTCTCTCCCTGTTGTCTGATCTGAAGCTGTAAAGATAGCATCGATAAACTGTTCAAATTTTTCTTTCCCCCCATGTGCTGCAATAAGTCCCGGAATATCCTGTTGTACAGAATAAGAATAATGCCAGGAATTTCCTTCCGTATAATTGTTGTTGACTTCCCTCGGGTCAAAAGGTTCATACCAGTTTCCATTCTTTCTGGGCTGTATAAAACCTGTTTTAGGGTTGTAAAGGTTTTTCCAGTTTTGAGAACGTTTCATGAAATACTGATAGTCTTCTTTCTTGCCTAAAATCTTTGCCATCTGGGCAATACACCAGTCATCATAGGCATATTCTACTGTTTTTGAAACGCTTTCATGCTCATCATCTATGCTGATATAATTATTTTGTTTATAGGCATTCAATCCGAAAATATCCTGCATTGCTGAGCTTTTGGAAGCCTGATAGGCTTTTTCATAATCAAATCCCTGAATTCCTTTGGCCATGGCATCAGCAATTACAGAAACAGAATGGTAACCAATCATACATTCCGTTTCATTGGATGCGAGTTCCCAAACCGGAAGTTTGCCGCCCTGTTCATATTGTCTGATAAAAGTATTGATGAAATCAGCAGTTCTTTTTCTGTCGATTAAAGTCATCAGAGGATGTACTCCTCTGAAAGTATCCCAAAGTGAGAATACCGTATAATAATCAAAACCGTTTGCTGTGTAAAGCTTATTATCACGCCCTCTGTATCTACCGTCCACGTCCATATTGATGTTGGGCTGGGTAAAAACATGATAGAGGGCTGTATAGAATATAGAGAGTTTATTTTTATCTTCAGACTTCACTTCAATTTTTGAGAGTTCCTGATCCCAGTTGGTTTCGGCCTGCTTTTTTACTGCTTCAAAATCAAGATTTTGAGCTTCAGCCAGCATGTTTTTTTCAGAGCCTTCATAACCTGTGGGCGAAAGTGATACTTTGATACTGATCTTTTCTCCTTTTTTAACATCAGTTGAAAATGCAAGAGCAAGCCTTGTTCCTGTAAAAAGAGTATTTTCCTGTTTTCCGTTGACCTCCTTTTTAGAAATTTTCATAGGTTTTGAAAATTCAATTCTGGCATAGATATACTGGTTGGTAGCCCATGCCTCACTTCTTCTGAATACTTCAATGGTTTTATCATCAATGATCTTTACCTCACCTTCCAGAAGCTTGTCTCGGTGGTTGAGGTCTAAAATGATATTGGCATTCCCTGCATTATTGAAAGTATATTCATGACAACCCACTCTCTTTGTTGTCGTAAGGCGGACACCGATGTTATTTTTATCCAGCTTTACAGCATAATATCCGGCTGTGGCTTTTTCATTTTTGTGCGAAAATTTTGAAGAATAATCCTTAATGTTCAGGCTTGGATTTCCCATCGTGGGCATCAGCATAATATCTCCATAATCCGAAACTCCGGTTCCGTTCAGGTGGGTGTGAGAAAATCCATAGATGACAGAATCTGAATAATGATATCCGCTGCATCCATCCCAGCTGCCATCAATTCTGGTATCCGGAGAAAGCTGTACCATCCCGAAAGGAACTATAGCCCCCGGAAAAGTATGGCCATGGCCGCCTGTTCCGATAAACGGATTGACATATTGCGAATAGTTCTGAGCGGAAATAATCTGAGTCATAAACAAAGAAAACGCAATCAGCCTTTTTTTCATATTCAAATTTTATAATAGCGAATATATTGAAAAACAGTAGAACAGATGTAATAAAAGACGAGGGCTGTTTGTCTTATAACAAAACTATTACAATTTAAACTATGAAAAAAACATTACTTTCTGTAATCTTTCTACTGCCAGTAGCTGCATTTTCTCAAAGTATAACTGGCAGGATTACCGAAACAGGAAATGGGGTTTCCTATGTTGAAGTGGTAGCTATAAAAGATCAAAAAAAACAGACTGCCCTTTCAGACGAAAAGGGAAATTATTCATTGAAACTTTTTGAAAATGGAAATTATAATATAAAGCTTATCCAGGACGGTGTTGAAATATCCAACAAAGATATACAGATCAATGGATCAGTAAAACAGGATTTTTTAATAGAGAAAAAGAAAGAAAAACAAATTGAAGGAGTAACCCTTACTTCCAGAAAAAAGCTGATTGAAAGAAAAGCAGACAGGCTTGTTTTTAATGTTGCCAACTCTGTAGCTTCACAGGGAATGGATGGGGCAGATGCTCTTGCAACAACACCATTGGTGAAAGTGGATGACAATACAGGAGTTTCAATTGTTGGTAAAAGCGGGGTAGCAGTAATGATTAATGACAGGATGCTGAACCTTTCGCCTGCTGAACTGGTTACTTATCTGAAAAGTCTCAGATCCGAAAACATAGAAAAAATTGAAGTGATCACCGCTCCGCCTGCAAAATACGAGGCACAGGGAAATAGCGGTCTTATCAATATCGTACTGAAGAAAAATCAGAATCTTGGATGGAGTGGAAGTCTTACAACGAGTCTTCAGCAGCAGACGTACACAGGAACCTCAAACAGTGCGACCATCAATTATCAGAACGAAAAGCTTCGTTCGTCATTAAAACTGAGACAGAACAAATATGCAAAGCATTCCTACGAAAACTATTGGATAGAAGGTGCTGACGGGCTTAAAAGCAATGATAACAGAAGAGATTTCGGTGACGGATTGGGAGCGAACTTAAGCATTGATTATCAGTTGGGAAGCAAGTCTAGTATAGGTTTTATTTATGATTACGGATTTGGGCATTCCAATATGGATATTGTGAATACTTCTAACTATTTTCAGAATAGCAGTTACACAAATACGCTATTTACCGATGCCGCACACAGGGGGACAAGCATGCAGCATACGGCAAGCGCTTATTATGATCTTAAATTCGGGAAACAGGATAATAAATTGAGTATTACCGGAAATTATTTTTCCAATGTACCCGATACGACTATTAATTTTACAACAACAGAGAGCTCAGGAGATCGTTTCGTCGTAAAATCCCCGTCTATGGTAGATTATAAAATTTATTCCGGGCAGGCAGATCTTACTTTACCCTATCAGTTTGCAAAAACAGAAACAGGAGTGAAGTTCACTAATTTTGATAATAACTCGAAAATAGCCTACCAGAACTTTACCAATGGAAATTATGTCACAGATCCTTTGAAAAGCAATGAATTTGATTATAATGAGAAAAACTATGCCGCCTATATCAGTTTCGAAAAATCCTTCAATGAAAAATGGTCAGCAAAAGCAGGTCTTCGCTATGAATACTCCGTTGTTAGCGGAAATTCTTTAACTTCCGGACAGCAGACTGAAAACTCCTACGGGAATTTTTTTCCTACAGCTTATATCAGTTATAAAAGCAATGAAAATAATACTTTTAACCTGAATTACTCAAAAAGAATCAACAGACCCGGATTCCGTGCGATCAATCCTTACCGCTGGTATATAAATATTAATTCATATTTCACAGGAAACCCTTTTCTGAAACCTTCAATTAATCATAATATTGAATTTTCCTATATCTATAAAGGCAAACTGTCTGCATCAGCCTACTTTCAAAGAACTGTGGAAGCATTTGGACAGCTGGCAACCCTTAAAAATGAAAACAGGATCAGTACTTTTGAAAACTATTACAATCAAAACAGTATGGGGGTCTCCCTCAATTATTCGGATACTTTTTTCAAAAAGTGGGAAGCCAATTATTCAGCCAATTATTCTTATATGAACACGGATGTTTTTGCTACGGATGCCGAATCCCGTAAAGGAAGCAGTTATGACTTTGATATTCAGAATAATATATCGCTCAATAAAAGTAAAACCATTCAGCTGATACTCAATTATTGGTTCAGGCTGCCTTCCAATTCACGGAATGTTTATATGGATTTTGCCGGAAGTTTTACATCAGGCCTGAAAATAAGTCTGATGGAAAGAAACCTTCAGATGAATGTCATGGTTTCCGATATCTTTAAACAGGGGAAAAGTGTCGGCAAAATTTATTATACGACAGGAATACACTCTTATAATAATTATTATGATGCCAGAAGGCTTAATCTATCAGTTACTTATACTTTTGGAAATAGAAAAATAAAAGGAGAAAGCCGTAATGTGAATTTTGAGGAAAAGTCGAGAGCGAACTAACTATTGTGATTTGCAATAGAGTGATCCAATAGTGAAAATTTCTTTTGTTAATGCATATTTAACGGATAAAGATGAGGTTTTCTATCAGTTGCTTTCTGTAATAATGGAAGGAGGCAGGATGAAAATATATAAGTAAGAGATTTTTAACGATCTGATTTATCACCTGATATTATAGATTTTATTGATTCTAAATTACCGAAAAAATCCGTAAATTTGTGAACAATTTATATTTATATGTTGACGAAAGAAAAGGTTCAAGATTTCCTTAAAGAAATAGAAGTAGACGATTTGGTGAATAATCTTCAGATTGTGGGTAATGATGTTTATATTGATATGACTGCTCATTCGCCGGCAATGCATGAAAAGAAAAAACTGGAGGCTGCCATGAAACAGGCTTTTGCCAGTGAGTTTGGAGAAGATGTTCATTTAAAACTTAAAATCGTTTCTCCGGAGCCTAGTGAAATTCAGCAAAGTCAGATCAAAGGAAAACAAATTCCGGGAATTCAAAATATTATCGCTATTGCTTCCGGTAAGGGAGGAGTAGGTAAGTCTACTGTTTCTGCAAATATGGCAGTAACATTAGCTAAAATGGGCTTTAAAGTAGGATTATTGGATGCCGATATTTATGGGCCGTCTGTTCCTACTATGTTTGATACAGAAGGTGAAAAGCCGATTTCTGTAGAAGTTAATGGGAAAAACATGATGAAGCCTGTTGAGAATTATGGTGTGAAAATGCTTTCAATAGGATATTTCTCAGGAGCAAATCAGGCGGTAGTATGGAGAGGTCCTATGGCATCAAAAGCATTAAACCAGATGATCAGAGATGCTGCATGGGGAGAATTGGATTTCCTGTTAATAGATCTTCCTCCGGGTACCGGTGATATTCACCTGTCAATTATCCAGGAAGTACCTGTAACAGGAGCAGTGATTGTAAGTACGCCTCAGCATGTAGCCTTGGCAGACGTTAGAAAAGGTATTGCAATGTTCCAGATGGAAAGCATCAATATCCCTGTTCTTGGATTGATCGAAAATATGGCTTATTTTACACCGGATGAACTTCCTGAAAATAAATATTACATCTTTGGTAACCAGGGAGCTCAATATTTAGCAGAAGATCTTGGAATTCCTGTATTAGGAGAAATTCCTTTGATTCAAAGCATCAGAGAAGCAGGAGATGTAGGAAGACCGGCAGCGCTTCAGGAAGGATCTAAAATTGCAGATATCTATACAGAAACTGCCAGAAAAATGGTAGAAAGCTTGGTGGAAAGAAATAAAAGTCTTCCTCCAACTGAAGCTGTGAAGATTTCAACAATGGCTGGATGCTCACCAAAAGCAAAATAATAATAACTTTCAATAGAATTTGAAAAACCGAATTGAACTGAAAAAAATATGGAAACAAACATAACGCACGAAGATACAGTAACAAGAGTAATGGAAGCTCTGGAAAGCATCAGACCGTTTTTGAATAAGGACGGAGGTGACATTGAGCTTATTGATGTGAAAGACAACCAGGTTTTTGTGAAACTTTTAGGTAACTGTTCCGGATGTTCATTGAATTTTTCAACCCTGAAATTGGGTGTTGAAAATACCATCAAACAACATGCTCCGGAAATCGAAAAAGTAATCAACGTAGAGTAAAAACTACTTCTGAGATATTTTTAAAAGACAGGCCTTTTTAAGACCTGTCTTTTTTTTTATTTAAATTAAGATGTTGATTTTCAAAAGTTAATTCAATAAAACCTTAACAGAGCATATAATTAGTCAAAGATTGATAATTGATTGGTTTCTGTACAAATATAAAATAAAAAGAAGCGGAATTTTTAGAATTAAATCATAGAATAAGCAGACAGTTTTTGAAATTTTATTTCGTTTTATCTGCGGATTATATTTTCTAATTGAAGTACTTTTAATTTATAGATTTTCCATTAATAAAAAGAGCTCCGAAATATTCCGGAGCTCTTCAATCAACTAAATATATTTTACTTTACAATTACTCTTTTTATTTGTCCTTCCGAAGTTTTTACAAAATAAACTCCGGTAGAAAGATGAGCCGTATCTACTGTTAAAGCATTCTTTTCTTTGCCGATCAGTTTTCCGGACATATCATACAGTTCATAATCCTGTTTTCTGTTGAAATAAAGTATATTTCCTTTGGTGACGGGATTTGGGAATACAGTAAAGGTTGCCTGCTCAGAGGTAGTCTCACCGGTTCCCAAAGTAGGAGGTATTGCCACTTCATACATAGATAAGGTTCCGCTGATTTCGTTGGCGATAATCACATATCCCTTATTGGTTGTCGTATTCTCCGGAGCAATATAAATAATCCCTTCAGGACCATTGTCGCCACCGTATGCTGAGGTGGATCGGGAGTGTTTATAGTCCGTAAAAGTAGGATTGTTAGGATCTGTAATATTATAAACCATTACACCTCCTGTTCTTTCTAAAGTAATGAATGCGTAAGTCTGTCCGTTAATTGTACCCAAAGCAACACCTTCCGGCTCCGGACCCTTTGCACGGCTTCTGCTTTTAATAGCATTGGATTCATTATCCGCATTGAAAATTAATGGATGATTGTCCGCAATGTATCTTTCAAACTGATCTCCACTGTCGTACACGATCTGCCGGGTATCAGCATTAAAGATCGAGAACGAGCGGGCTCCTAAAGCAGCCATTTCTTCAAAATCTGCATCCCCGTCTGTATTTCCGGTGGCAGAAGAAACTCTGAATCTTCCCAGGTTATAAGAAGCTTTTAATATTGCTGAATTCGGGAAAATACCAGGATCTAAAATATAATTGTTGGCTCCAACGGTTGTTCTTTCACTGTATCCGGAAAGATCTTTTTCATCTCCTTCATTGGCAGTTACAATATAATGGGTATTCCCGACTTTATAGTTCTGTACTGCATCCGGAACATAATACGCCTTTACAGGCCAGTTGGCAATCAAAACTTCCCCGTTGTTATCCGAAGCATCAAAACCATTGCCTGGAAGGCTCATATCTTTTTTACCCAGTCCCCACACTCCTGTGATTGTTTTTGTGGCAAGGTTAACCTCAGCAATAGCGTTATTTTCCTGAAGAGTTACCCATGCTTTCTGGCTGTCAGCACTTATGGTTACATATTCAGGCTCCAAATCCTGAGAAAGCGTGTTATTGGTTCTTACCTTTCTAAGGCCTGTAGCTGTTAGAGCAGCAAGCTGGGAATCAAAATTATTGAAATTAAGAGTAGCTACGTTACTTTGGTTAAGACTTCCGATACCGCCTGAAATATCAATGATACTGATTGTTCCTTCCGGATCTACAGTATAGGCATCATTAGGCTCTCCTTCATTGGCTGTGACCACTTTAGTTCCGTCCGGGGTGAAGGTTATCATATCCGGTAAAGCTCCTACAGTCACCTGTTTCAGGAAATTTCCGTTAATATCAAAGAATACTACAGATCCATTTTGCTGAGGATCTGTATTAGGTGAAGCCGCAGCGATAATTCCGTTTTTCACAGCAATACTTGTGATGCCGCCATATGCCGCCATATTTACAGTTTTTATCACAGCTGGTGTTGCCGGATTACTAAAATCAATAATATCAAAAACATCCGTAATGGAACTGATTGTAAATAGCCTTTGCGTTGATGGATCATGTACTACAATTTCGGTAGAGCTGTTATTATTTCCTGAAGGGTCAAAACTTCCGACATAGTTGAGCTGGATCTGCCCGGAAGGTACCGGAGCCGGCTTATCATTATCTACAATATATACTGTTGCAGAATTATCACCGGAAATAGTAGCTCCTACAGGATTTTCAAGACTTACTACAAAATATTCTGCCTGCTGTTCAGCAAGAGTGTCATCAATAATAGGGATATTGACTGTATAACTGGTTGTAGAAGGGGTAATATTAATGGTCTGATTGGCTAATGTGAAATCATTGCTGTCTGCAGTACTGAATGGTGCGGGTTTTACAACAAGATTGACCGTAGAAGTGGATGGATTTGTAATATTGATCTTTAATGCAAGAGTTCCTGCATTTTCATTCACTTTAATAAAATTCTTTTCCAGTGAAATTGAAGTACCCGTGGTACTGAAGGTTGTAGACGTTGATGCTGTTAACGCATTATCACTGAAATCCTCAATAGTATTAGGTTTTAGAGCAAGATAATAGGTTTGTCCTGCTGCCAAAACGGAATTCGGAATGATTGTAATCATATTATTACTGAAAGTAGTAGTAAAAGGAACCTGCGTACCGGCTGCACTGCCCATCCTGAAATCAACGATATTTTGTGCATTAGCATTATTGATTACAGAATTATCTATTAACCTGATGTTTTCATTAAAAGTTAAGGTTGGGTTTACAGCAGTTGATACATTATTTGTATTGTTGCTAGGGAGATAAGTGACCGTGGGTGGAGTAGTATCAGTTCCTGTTGCAGGACTGGCGTCTACCGTGAAGTTATCAAACCGGTTATTGCCTCCGGTACCTCCTCCGGCTGCTGTAAATTCAACTTTTAATTTAAAATTGGGGTTGTTTGAGGCTCCCTGTACAGTAGAAAAATCGAAAGTAATCAGCTGTGGATTGGCATCTTGAGGGCTCACCGTCTGATACTGAACAAAAGTAGTTCCGTCTGTAGAATAAGACCATATCTGTGTTCCTGCTCCCTGTGTAGATTTTCTTGTGGTGAATTTAACAATGACGTTATTATAACCTGTGGTGGGCAGGTTGAATTGTAATGCCCCTCCAATCGGATTGTTGAATCTTAAATGAGTCCCGGATGCATCTCCGTTTCTGGCATTTAGATTATCTATATTAAAATTCTGTCCGGTACCGCCGGCAAAATCTATCACACTCGTACCTCCCGATACAGCCATAAGTGAGCCATTGACTAGTGTAGAGGAGGGAGTAGTGACTGAAGTTGCAGAAGAATTATCGTTAAAATTCCAGTAATGAAGGAGGGTCTGTCCGAAAAGTCCGCTCTGAAAAAAGAATGCGGCGATGACAGACCCTTTAAATAAGTAGTTGTTGATCATTTTTTGCTTCAATTAGATAAATACAAAAATGAACTTTATGTTTCGCAACTATTTTAATGGAATTTTAAGAAATGTTTAAAAAATAGGTTTGTTTCTGATAAAATATAGAATTTTTATTCCAGTGATATACATTTAGAATTCAACTATTTGGAAGATTTACCGGAAAAGTTTAGCATTGTTCCTGACCTGCCACCTTCCAGAGGATGCTTTTGCATATAGAAATATCCTGAAACTGCAGTCAGAAGCAAGAGTACAAAAATAACCAGAACAATTCTTTTTAACATGTCTCTCATATAGCTAAATTTTTAATATCTCTAATTTCTAATGTTGATGTAGGGTATCCTTTCTGTGTGACATTGATCATTGCTCTCCCCACTTCGTGTAAAGTTAATGATTTTGCTGGTAAAAAAACAGGAAAAATCCAAATTAAAGGTTTAAAAAACCATTTTACATTCAACTGTCCTTCAACAGGTTTCATAAATCCGGGTCTGAAGTTGTAGGCGTCTTTAAAACCCATTTTTTTTAATGTATTTTCTATTTTTCCTTTTACCCTTGCCCACATGATTTTTCCACTCTCTGTACTGTCTGTTTGAGCTCCTGATACATAATTGAATACCATTCCCGGGTTTTGATGTAAAACTGCTTGTGCAAAATGGAGGGTAGTGTCGTACGTAATTTTAGTATAATCTTCTTCGTTCATTCCGACACTGCTGATTCCGGCACAGAAAAAACAGGCATCATAGCCTTTGAGGTTTTCATCATTCAGGTCAATTGATAAAAAGTCAGATACCAGGTATTCTTTAAGTTTAGGATGCTTTTTTCCGGAAGGTTTTCTGCTGACACTCAGGATTTCAGAAACATTAGGGTTTTCCAGACATTCCATTAAAACGCCTTCGCCTACCATTCCTGTGGCTCCTGTAAGTATTATTTTGATTGAGTTCATTGCTTTGCTATTGATAATGGTTAAGACGAATGAGAGAGGGTTTTTACTTTAAAAAAATGGAAAAAAGATAAAAATTAATTTATGATTATTCAGTTTTTAATTCATTAGATTCCTTTTTGAAATTAGGCAGAATGAGATTGCTCTGCTGCCTCAATGATGTTAAATAATTTAAGAAAAAACCGGACAAGAAGCTGGCCGGTTTTGAAGTATGTTTTTAGAACTATTTTTTTTGTTGCAACTGGCTGTAGATATTCTGAATTAAACCATCTGCTACAGAAATTTTAGGAACAAATATTTTAT
This sequence comes from Chryseobacterium sp. 14P4.3.2, assembly GCF_057799275.1. Classification (NCBI taxonomy): domain Bacteria; kingdom Pseudomonadati; phylum Bacteroidota; class Flavobacteriia; order Flavobacteriales; family Weeksellaceae; genus Chryseobacterium; species Chryseobacterium sp. 14P4.3.2. The sequence goes on along the minus strand of NZ_JBYOKO010000013.1, from coordinate 31,326 downwards.
TGATTTCCGACCATGTCATAACATTATTGAAAATGTTAAGAGCATGAGCCACCACATCAGCTCTGTCTTCTCTAAGGCTGTGTTTTGTCATTCTTTCCTCTACTGAAAGCTCACTGAATTCTTTATAGACTTTCTTAAGGTGAGCTAAAGACATGGGTTTGCCATCTTTGGTTTTGCTCATAGAAAATACTTTATTGATATTTCCTCCAGATCCTATGGCGACAATCGGTTTATTACTGACAATATTTTTCTTTATTTCGTCTTTCATTTCTTTCCAGTTATCTGCAGTAACCAGATCGTTGAGAAGCCGGATTGTTCCGATGTTGAAAGATCTTTCATACATCATTTTACCATTTTCATAGAAGGTAAGTTCAGTAGAACCTCCGCCTACATCAATGTATAGATAGGCATAATCTTTATCAAGTCCTTCTGCTACGTGGTTTTCATAAATCAAAGTGGCCTCTTCATCTCCTGAAATAATCTCTATATTAATTCCGGATGCTTCCAGAACTTTGCTGATAATTTCATCTCCGTTGGCAGCATCACGCATGGCGCTGGTTGCACAGGCTCTGTAATGGTCTACTTTGTAGATCTTCATAAGGTCACTAAAGATTTTCATGGAATCGATGACCATTACTTCTCTTTCGGGACCTATTTTTCCCATGGTGAAAACATCCATCCCTAATCTTAGAGGGATTCTCAACAGATTGAGTTTAATGAATTCAGGTTTTTCATTATTTATTTTTACTTCATTGATAAGAAGTCGGGCTGCATTACTCCCTATGTCTATCGCTGCGATCTTCATTTTTTGCTTGTTTTAGCTTTTAAATATTTATAGGTTTCTATTTGTGAGCGGCATTCTTTTTTATCATTTCTTATATATTCATTGCTCAGTCTTTTATCTAAAATTCTTGCTTTCACATTATCCCTAAGCTGAATGTCCAGAATATCTTTTAATTCTTTCTTAAGGTTCTTATCAGTGATTTTAGCTGCGGCTTCGATCCGGTAATCCAGGTTTCTGGTCATCCAGTCTGCAGAAGAAATGTACATATCTTCTACTCCTTTATTGTAGAAATACATGACTCTGGCATGTTCCAGATATTCATCTACAATACTTATGGCTTTTATCTTTTCTTTGAATTCTTTTTGGTTGACAGGACAGTAAATTCCTCGTACTATTAATCTGATTACTACTCCTGCTTTGGCTGCATCGTATAATTTCTCAATCAGTAATCTGTCACTCAAAGAATTTGCTTTTACAATAATCTCCGCTCTTCTTCCTGCTTTTGCTTCTTCGATTTCTTTATCAATATGATGAACAATCTTTTCACGCATGAACTGTGGGCAAACTAATAAATTTTTGCAAGTTTTCAAAACGGGAATAAAGTCGTCTTTTGGTTTTTTGAGGACATTAAAGACTTTATTAATGTCTGCCATGATGCCCCGGTCAGCGGTCAGCAATAAGTGATCACCATAGATTCTTGCTGTTTTTTCATTGAAATTTCCGGTGCTTACAAACCCATACTGAATCGTTTTGTTGTGGGCTCTTTTTTTGATCACACAAAGCTTGGCATGAACCTTTTTGTTGGGAATCCCTACAAGAACGGTGATTCCTTCCGGCTCCAGCATTTCTTTCCATTTCAGATTGGATTCTTCATCAAACCTTGCCTGAAGTTCCAGCATTACGGTAACTTCCTTGCCGTTTCTCGCCGCATAGATCAGTGCATTGCTTATTTTTGAACTGCTCGCCAGACGGTAGGCTGTGATTTGTATTGATTTTACATCCGGATCCATTGCCGCCTCACGCAGCAGATCAATGACCGGGTTATATTTATGGTAAGGAAAGCTTAGTAATATATCTTCTTTGAGAATAACATCTGTGACTCTTTCCCCATGTTCAAATGCCTGATGGGTAAATGAAGTTCTTTCTTCGGGCCTTTCATATGTTTCAAAAACATCAGGAAAATCCATGAAATGCTTGAAATTATGTATTTTACCTCCGGGAATAATGCTGTCTTTTTTTGTTAAATTTAATTTTCGGATAAGAAGCTCTAATAAGGCCTTATCCATATCTTTATCAAAAACAAAACGAGTAGGCTTTCCTTTTCTTCTGTTTTTGAGGCCCTTTTCTATTTTTTCTGCAAAGTTGGTTCTGATATCATTATCAAGATCCAGTTCTGCATCTTTTGTTACTTTAAAAGCATTGGCCGCAAATTCATCATATCCGAAATAAGAGAAAATATGCGGAAGATTAAAGGTGATTACATCTTCAAGAAGCATGACATTTTTTTCTTCCGGATCTTCTGTAGGAAGCAGTACAAATCTTCCCACAAAACGGGAAGGTATTTCAATAATGGCATAATTGCTGGAATACTGCCAGTCTTTTTTTCTCATAGCAACCCCCAGATAAAGACTTTTGTCTCTCAGATAAGGCATTGGAGTATTTTCATGAAGCAGGATGGGGATCACATTGGACTCTACCACTTCATCAAAATAAGTTCTGACAAATTCTTTCTGTTGTGCAGTCAGGTTTTTAGAGTTTTTAATAAAAACTTTATGATCAGCCATTTCGGTCTGGATTTTTTTCCAGGTTTTATCAAAATTCAGCTGCTGTCTCATGACTATTTCATTGATTCGCTGAAGAATTTTGGAAGGAGGCTGATAGAAAGACTCAGCAATCACTTTTTCCTTAAAATCCATAGCACGCTTTAACCCGGCAACACGTACTCTGAAAAATTCATCCAGATTGTTGGAGAAAATTCCCAGGAAACGTATTCTTAAATGCAAAGGAACTTTTTCGTCCATGGCCTCCTGCAAAACTCTTTCATTAAAGGCAAGCCATGTGATATCTCGTGGATTAAAGTGTAATGACATTATTAATGGGTATATTTTATCAAAAATAACAATTAGTGGAGATTCCGTCTCTATTTCTTAGGTTAAACTTTGATTAATTTTTAAAGATTTGTAAATTGATCTATGGAAATAGTAGTAAATATATTGATAATCAATAATTTTTATGTTTAATATCATAATAGTTGGGTCATTTTATATAAAAAAATTCACAGTACATCATCTTGATAATGATTGCGGGCCGGAGTTATATGGTGAGTGGAAAGCAATGAAATTCTCTATTTTAAGATGCCTATACCTTTAGGATGATCATTTTTTGTTTGCACAATCATAATATATAGTTTTATATATCAGAGGTCGGAGAAAATTCCGGAAACTGGAAACAATACAAGGAAGATTGGTAAAGGATATGTGTCTAAAATTTCCAGATTATTCAATATTAAACTCCGATTTTATCAGGGTTTTAATTTTTATTATGTCATTTTGTCACAATTTTTTGAATGGTACAGATATTGAGAAATTGAGAATGTAAATAAAATTAAAAATTAGAAAAAATATAAAATATTATGAGTAAAATAATTGGAATTGACTTAGGAACAACCAACTCTTGTGTTGCTGTTATGGAGGGTAAAGACCCTGTTGTTATCCCGAATGCAGAAGGAAAAAGAACAACTCCTTCTATTGTAGCCTTTACAGAAGATGGTGAAAGAAAAGTAGGTGATCCTGCGAAAAGACAGGCTGTAACGAATCCAACAAAAACGGTTTACTCTATCAAAAGATTTATTGGAACGCACTTTAAAGATGATGCTTCTGAAGTTTCAAGAGTACCTTATAAAGTAGTTTCTGGTCCAAATGATACTGTAAAAGTAAAAATCGACGATAGAGAATATACACCACAGGAAATTTCTGCAATGACTCTTCAGAAAATGAAGAAAACTGCTGAAGATTATCTTGGACAAGAAGTGACAAGAGCGGTAATTACTGTTCCTGCATACTTCAACGATGCGCAAAGACAAGCGACTAAAGAAGCTGGAGAAATTGCAGGTCTTAAAGTAGAAAGAATTATCAACGAACCTACAGCTGCAGCATTAGCTTATGGTCTTGATAAGAGCCATAAAGATCAGAAAATCGCAGTATATGACCTTGGAGGTGGTACTTTCGATATCTCTATCCTTGATTTAGGAGATGGTGTATTTGAAGTATTGTCTACAAATGGTGATACACACTTAGGAGGTGATGACTTTGATGATGTGATCATCAACTGGATGGCTGATGAGTTCAAAGCTGAAGAAGGTGTAGATCTAAAAGCTGATGCTATTGCTCTTCAAAGATTGAAAGAAGCTGCTGAAAAAGCTAAAATCGAATTATCATCTTCTACTCAGACTGAGATCAATTTACCTTATATCACTGCTACGGCTACAGGTCCTAAGCACTTAGTAAAATCTTTAACAAAAGCTAAGTTCGAGCAATTATCTGCTGATCTTGTAAGAAGATCTATGGAGCCGGTTGCTAAAGCATTAAAAGATGCAGGTTTATCAACTTCTGATATTGACGAAGTAATCTTGGTAGGAGGTTCTACAAGAATCCCAATCATCCAGGAACAAGTAGAAAAATTCTTCGGTAAAAAACCATCTAAAGGAGTTAACCCGGATGAGGTTGTAGCCATTGGTGCAGCAATCCAGGGAGGTGTATTAACAGGTGATGTAAAAGATGTATTATTACTTGACGTTACTCCACTTTCTTTAGGTATCGAAACAATGGGATCTGTATTCACTAAATTAATTGAAGCAAACACTACGATCCCAACTAAAAAATCTGAGGTATTCTCTACAGCTTCTGACAACCAGCCAGCTGTAAGCATCAGAGTAGGACAGGGAGAAAGACCAATGTTCAATGATAACAAAGAAATCGGTAGATTCGATCTTGCAGATATCCCACCAGCACCAAGAGGAGTTCCTCAGATTGAAGTAACTTTCGATATTGATGCAAATGGTATCTTAAGTGTATCTGCTAAAGATAAAGGAACTGGTAAAGAGCAGACTATTAAAATTCAGGCTTCTTCAGGTCTTTCTGACGAAGAAATCGAAAGAATGAAGAAAGAAGCTCAGGAAAACTCTGCAGCTGATGCTAAGAAAAAAGAAGAAGTTGAGGTTTTCAACAAAGCTGACGGATTGATCTTCCAGACTGAAAAACAATTGAAAGAATTCGGTGATAAACTTTCTGCTGACAAAAAAGCGGCAGTTGAAAGCGCAGCAGCTGAATTGAAAACAGCTTTCGAAGCTAAAAATACTGATGACGTAAAAGCTAAAACTGAAGCGTTAGATGCAGCATGGATGGCAGCTTCTGAAGAATTATATGCAGCTGGTCAACAGCCAGGTGCTGATGCAGGTGCTCAGAACCCTGGAGGAAATGCAGGATCTGAAGATGTACAGGATGCAGACTTCGAAGAAGTCAAGTAAGTAGCAATTATCATCGATTAATATCGATCGAAATAAATTAGCAAATCGCTGTAAATGTAATGTTTATAGCGATTTTTTTTGTTTTTGTATTTTTTATTAATAGTTGATTTTAATCGATTTTTGTTATAATTTTGTATCTCATTTGTACCGCGTCTTAATAACGGAATTTCTGCGTCTTATTATGTCTTATTCGGTCTAGTTTGATTTTTATTTTTTAAAATAGTTGTTTTTATGGGCTTTAGTAATCTTAGAATACCAAAACTTTGCGAATTTTGTGAAAAACCATTTGAAGCGAAAAAAGTTACTGCTAGGTTTTGTAGTAAATATTGCTCAGAAAAATCAGGAAAAAGACAGAAACAATTGGCTAAAGAAATGGAAGCGAGGCAAACGCTTTTAGAAAAATCCGTTTCTAAAATTGCAGATATACAAACTCGACCGTACATTTCCGTGAGTGAAGCAGTAACACTTTTTGGAATATCAAGAGATACTATTCACAGATTAATTAAAAGTAAAAAAATACCTGCCATCAATTTGGGAGAGCGACTTACTCGTGTAAGCAAAATCGATATAGAACAAATGTTTACGGCAGTTGAAATGCCAGATCAATCCAAGGAAAGTCCTGAAAAACCTAATTTTGAAGTTGGTAATTGTTACACAATTTCCGAAATTAGTTCAAAATTCTACGCTGATCCAGGAACTGTAACAAACCTGATTAAAAGAAACAAAATTCCGACAAAGAAAGTTGGAAGTTTCGTATATGTTCCTAAAAATTTAATTGATAAAATTTTTGACGGAAAATGAAAGAGTTATTAAAAACCAAAGTTACCGTAAGATTGCGAAAATCCGAATTCCGAAAAGAATGGTTTATTTATTTGGAAAGTTATCCTGTGATGATTCCTGGTAAAGATAAAGTTCAGAGAATCCGGGAGTATTTGAACCGAAGCGTCACAACCGTAGATTTTGATAAGAAAAGACCTGCAAGAACAACACAAGAATCCGTTTCATTTAAACCTAAAAGAGATGACAATGGTATTATCGTTTGCAAAAGCGAAAATGATCGGGAAACAATGTTCTATGCAGATTCTATGCGTAAATTACGTCAGAGAGAATATGATAATATAGAACTTTACAGCGAACTCGACAAAATTCAAGTAGAACAAAAAGAAAAATCGCAGGAGAATTTTGTGAGATATTTTGATCGGTTGGTTAATAAAAGACATAAAAACAATTCCGAATCTATCCAAATAAATTGGTATCGCTCGATAGAATTTCTAAAAGATTTTGGAGGTGAAAAAATTATGTTTTCGCAGATCAATACAAAATTCTGTGAACACTTTAAATCATATTTGTTGACTGCGAAAAGTGGTAGCAATAAGGAAGATATTATTTCTCAAAATACAGCTTCAACTTATTTTTCTGTTTTCAAAGCTGCACTAAAACAAGCTTTTATTGATGGATATTTTACGACTGATATTTCTGCTAAAATAAAAGCGATTCCGCACGAGGAATCAAGAAGGGAATATTTAACACTTGATGAACTTAATACTTTGGTTGAAACGCCGTGCGAACTTGAAGTTCTTAAACGAGCAGCACTTTTTTCAGCTTTAACCGGTCTACGACATTCCGATATTCAGAAACTGACGTGGAACAAAATAACTATTGAAAACGATCAGGCAAAAATAAATTTTACACAAAAAAAGACTAAAGGTGTAGAATATATGCCGATGTCTAATCAAGCATTACAGCTTTGTGGTGAAGTAGGTCTTCCAAATGAGTTGATTTTTAAAAATCTGACTAATCCGGCTTGGATTTCACGACCACTCAAGAAGTGGATTGAAAGTGCTGGAATTACCAAAAAAATAACATTTCATAATTTTAGACATACTTTTGCTACTCTTCAGCTTTCAAGTGGAACAGATATTTACACAGTGAGTAAAATGCTTGGTCATACAAATGTAAAAACTACTCAAGTTTACGCAAAAGTGGTAGATGAAAAGAAAAATAAAGCTTCACAAGCCATTCATCTAAAGAACTTACAAAAATGAATTTGAAATATTTCGAATATATAGTTATTTATCTTTCGGTTCTGCTCGTATGTGTAGTTGCAGGAACATTGGCAAGACTTTCTTTTCTTCATAAAGGGGGAGATGAATATACTGCGAATATTGTTTTTTGGTCAATTACTGCTTTCAGTGTTTTGATTTATGGAATTATTATTTTATTTCTGGATGTAATTTTACTAGGTATTAAAAAATTTATACAGAAACGGAAGAATTCAAAAAACAACGTGATAAAATCAGTTCCAGCAAATAATTTAGATGAAAAAAGTGAGAACAAAAAAGCATTGATCAACGATAATACATCAATTCTTTTCGACGAAGATCCAAAGGAAAATACATTAGGTCAAACTTCTGTATTGGCAAATTTGGAGTCTATAAGAGAAGTTCAACTTCAAGAAAAGCAACAGATTGAAAATCGAAAATTACAAGTAGCTATTGATTACACCCGTAATCAATTTGCTTTATATGTAACTGACGAAAGTCTTGCTGCAATTTGCAATTCAATAAGTCTCTATTCAAAACAAGAAGAAATTCCACCTCACACTTCAGTCGTTACCAAAGGGCTTTCAAATCTTGATCTCTATCATTTTGGCTGGAATATTTGGAATCATTTTAAACCGATAAAACAAGAAAGGGTTTCGAAATTATTAAAAACTGTGTTCGTTTCGCTTGATGATATTGATGTTGATACCATCAAATCACATTTAAAGGACGAGCCTAAAAAAGGCATAATCAAAATTCAAGAAAATTTGATGTACTAATAAAACTTATAAAAAATTACAAAACATAGTGTTTGTACAGTGATTCCTCTGTGATTGCGTGTTTAAGGCTATCACGGAGGAATCACTTTTTTTCTTTGCACAATAACAATTAAAAACAATAAGTTATGGATAGTAAAGAAATTTCATTTGAAAACCTGCCACGGGCAGTCGCACATTTAGTTAGCGAAATCGCTGAGATTAAGTTTCTTGTAGAGAGAAAAGAAGTTCCTGTGATTTCTCAAAAGAGAGTTCCGATTGACATTGATGCAGCTTGCCAATTAATTGGTAAAGCAAAACCAACTGTCTACACATTGGTCAGAACCCGAAAAATTCCCTGTTATAAAAATGGAAAGAAACTTTATTTTTTTGAAGATGAACTTTTAGACTGGATTTCTAAAGGTAAAAAGAAAACTCTACAGGAAATTCAATCAGAAGCTGAAGCCAGCTTTAAGAAAAATTCACGACAGTCAAATATAGGTTCTAATCAAAATCTGTCAAGATGAGCAAGAAATCCCCTTATTTGAGAGTTGGAACCACTTACTATAAAAACATAGAAAAGCCCTTAATCTCTGGTGATACAACTTCGGTTTTGGTTCGTTGGAATCGGGAAACAATTATCAACGACCACGGAAAAAGTTTTGTTGGGGATATTCCGAAATATGATGGATTTTGCTGTATTCCGGAACATTTAGATTATCAACAAATCGTTAAAGGTTTTTATAATATTTATAATGAAATTCCTTTTGCTCCTTCTTGCGAAAAGGAAGATTTAAAAAACTCGATTCCTTTCTCGTTAAAGTTTGTCGACCATATTTTCGGCGAACAGCTGGAAATGGGTTTGGATTACTTGAAAATTCTGTTACAATTTCCGACGCAAATTCTACCAATTTTATGTTTGGTTTCTAAAGAAAGATCAACCGGAAAATCTACATTCATCAAATGGTTGAAAGAGATTTTCGGTTTGAACATGACCTACATTAAAGGTGATTCTTTTGGAAGTCAATTCAATTCCGATTGGGCAGCAATGTTAGTGGTGGCTATAGATGAAGTTTTCTTTGATAAAAAAGAAATTACCGAACGATTAAAGTATTTATCGACAACCAATAAAGATAAATTAGAGGCAAAAGGAAAAGACAGAGAAGAAATCGATTTTTTTGCGAAGTTTATTTTGTGTTCCAATAATGAGGAAAATTTCATTCAAATTGATGAAAATGAAATACGATTCTGGATACTGAAAATCAATCCCATTAAAACTGAAAATACCGAGTTTCTTAGCAATCTCATTTCAGAAATCCCCTATTTTCTTCGGTTTTTAATTGATCGACCATTTTCAACTGAGAAGAAAACCAGAATGTGGTTTTCTGCCGATGAAATAAGAACTAAAGCACTTCAAAAATTAGTTTTCAAAAATAATAATAAACTGGAATCTAAGATAATTGAGTTGCTGTATGAGTTTTTTGAAAGTAATAATGATGAGCAAATCAATGTTGTTCCACAGGATTTACTGAATATGATGAATCGAATGTTCAGACCAACGTATTGGACAAGAAATGATATTCGAAATCTGCTGAAAGAAACTTGGAAATTAGTTCCACAAACTAATGGTTTGACTTATATCAGATACGATATTGATTTTGCTGGAATCTTTTACCAAAACAATTCAGTTGGTCGGTTTTTCACCATAAAAAAGGATTTTATCCTTAGTAAATATGTTGAACTGTTGAATTAACTGATAATGAAAATAAAATCAAATACTTAACAGTCAACAAAGTCCTCAACAAACTTTAAAATCCATCTTTTTGTTGAATGTCTGTTGAGTGCTAAAACTCTAGTTTGTTGAAGCGTTGAGACTTTGATGAATATCCAAATTGTATTTAATCAATAGGTTACAATGTTTACTCAACAATTCAACAAGAAATATCTCATTCAAAACACGGAAAATTTAACGCTATGAACTGCAAACAATTTAACAGCATATCGTTGGAAGAAGTCCTCCTTTCTCTCGGACACCTTCCAACGAAACAAAATGAAAAAGAAGCTTGGTATCTCAACCCCTTTGCCGGCGAATCCCAAGCCTCTTTCAAATTGGATAAAAGAATTAATGCCTGGTATCTTCACTCAGAAGGTGTCGGCGGGAACAATACCGATTTTATGAAAAAATATCTGAATACTTCGGTCAATGAAGTTCTGGACTGGGCACAAAAACAAAATTTTTCTTCTTTTCATCAGCAAGCACTGATCAAAAAGTCAGAACCAAATTACAGAATCGATGAAATACTGAATTTAGAAAATGTAAACCTTAAAAAATATTTGAAGAAGCGTGGATTAAGTTCTAAAACCTATGAGTATATAAAAGAGGTGCGATTTACAATCGGAGAAAAAAAACTCTATGCAATTGGCTTCGAAAATTTATCAGGAGGCTTTGAGCTTCGTAATTCTTTTTATAAAGGTTCATTGTTAAAAAAGGATATTTCAATAATTAATCTCAATAGTAATGTTCAGGATAGATCAAATTTTCAAGATAAAAGTATTAAGTCTGTAGCAGTTTTTGAAGGTTTTATGGATGCCTTATCTTTTATAGAAATGCAGAAATCTTTCTCAGGAGATATTCTCGTAATGAATTCCATTGCTCTTTTAAACAAATCCATAGAGCATTTGAATAAATATTCTGATATCAATCTTTTTTTGGATAATGATAGTGCAGGAATCAAATGTAAGTCTGTAATCATAAAATCTTTTCCGGAAGCAAAAGATCATTCTGATATCTATTCAAACCATAAAGATCTGAACCAATTTTTGATACATCGGATAAATAACGATGTCGCGATTAACTCAGCTAAGAATTCTATAAAATTTCCTGAAGTTGATAAAACAGAAGAGAGGAAGCCGGAACCAGAAATTAGATACTCAAATAGTTTTAAAATAAAAAGATAATAAAGCGTAATGTATGTTTTTACCAACTACCCGCAGAAGTTAGGAGCGCATTCGCAACTTTGAAGGTCGTTCCTCCCAACAAAGTTTCAAATACGCTCTGCGAGGCTTCTAACCTGAGTAAAATAGACTAAGGTTGACTGATCACAACCTGTGTAAAAAGCACACAGGTCTATTATCAAAGGTGCGTAAAACATGCATAGGTAAATTGGAATGCTGCATAATATTACTACAACAATTTTAATCAAAGAAATCTTTGATAAACTTTAAAGATGAAAAATAATGAAAACTTCAATTAATTTTAAGGCTGTCAAATCGGACTCTGAAACTCATAATTTCAGAAAGAAAACTTTCGACTATATCCGTAAAGATCTGACATCAAAGAATGAATATTGGATAGAACAAAAAGTAGCAGACCGAATTCAACGGATCGAAGCGTATTGCAAAGAAAAGTCCCGAAGAAAATTACAGAAGAATGCAATGCCAGTTCGGGAAGCAGTTGTTGTTATTAAAGAAAACACAACGATGTTGGAACTTCAAAACTTGGCAAAGAGACTGGAAGAAGAATTGAAAATTCATGTTTTTCAAATTACTATTCATAAAGATGAAGGGCATACCAATAAAGACACGAAAGAATGGAAACCAAATTACCACGCTCATCTGGTAGCAGACTGGCAGGATCTGAATACTGGCAAAACACTTAAACACCGATCCTTCCATTATTCAAAAATGCAGGATCTGACAGCTGAATGCCTGAATATGGAAAGAGGGATCTCTGGTTCCAGAGGAAGATTGGAAGCCATCGAGTTTAAAATTCAGCAGAAAGAAGAAGATCTCAAAGTTTTGGAAGAAAGGTATGACATAATGAAATCTGAGATGGGTTCGAAAAATTCGGAGGAACTGGTCGTCAAGGAAAATGATTTTCTAGGTTTTAAAAAAATTAAGACTGACAAGACCATCGAGAATTATGAAAAAGCATTTCGAACGTACAAAAGCACACTTCTAAAAAATAAAACGGAGTTGGAATCTAAGTCGAAGCAAATTACTGAGCTCAATACAATGGTTGGTGATTTAAAAAAGCAGGTGCATCTATCCAAAAACAAAAACGCTGTACTATTGACCAATCCGACAGTTTTTGCTTCTGAAAAGAAAAAATATCTGGATTCTGTTATTAATATTGTTGAGAGGGAAATCAAATTTTCAAGATTGAGAAATCCTCACCTAGACAGAACAGATAAGCAAAAGCTGATATCGGAAATGGAAAAAATAGCGCAGAAAATTTTACAGGAAAATACGGTTCCATTTTCAGCCTTCAATGAGATCTTTAAAGATACTGAGATCACAAATCAGCTTTTCACTCTGTTGCAGTTCGGTAATAACAGTACAAATTATGAGTCTGAGGATATTCCAATTCAAAATAAAAGAAAGAGAAAAAGACTCTGAAAACATCAGTGTATTGGAGAGTATCTTTTTTGATTGACAGCAATCAAGGAAGCAAGATTTCAAGATTTCAAGATTTCAAGAAAGCAAGAAGTCAGGAAAGCGAGGAGGCAACCAATCAGGCAAGCAATCTCGCTGGATTGATTGATGATACCTTTGATGATGTAGGATTCTCCTATTTGCAATACTTTGCTTTTTTATTATGCTTTCTTCATTTTTGAAAAAAAAAGAAACCCACGCCGTTGTATACACCGGAAAATATTTTTAAGTTCCAGTATTTAGTGAGTGTTAAAAACCTCACCCTACGGGTTTACAAGTACCCTCATTTTTTTAGCTATCCGATGATCAATTCGATACCGGCTTTTTCTGCTTTGTATTTTATTTTGGTCTGCAATTCATAATAGCTCCAGTTGCGAAGCACAAATTCCTGTTCTTTTGCAATGCTTATCTTGTCTTCCTGATCTTTAAGAATTAGTGTGCCTGCCTGCTGCCGGATGCAGAAATCAATCAGCTTACGGCTGTACAGGTGAAGATGATGAATGACAAAACGGTTTTCCAGATTCTCTGTTTTTTGCAGTGCCTTCTGTTTCCGTTTGGTTCCATTTCCGGAACGAGAATAAGCGACTCCGGCTCGAATCCTTTTGTTACTGGCTTGGATCGCTAACCTACGATAGAGGAATTCCTCTTTCGAGCCAATATTCATTCGCACATTATTGGCTTTCACCACGATCGGATGTTCTAATGACAGGGACGCTTCTGCAATGATTTCGGGTTTTAAATGGTGCTCCTCTTTTTCAAATTCAAATACAGCAAGCCAAAAGATTTTCCTGTCTTTCAGTTGGATCTGCGAGGTGCAAAGCTTTATCTCTTCTTTTAGCAGGCGCTCCATGATCAGCCGCTTATCCGAATAGTCTTTTCCTAAATAGGTTTTGACAGGAATCGCAAACATATTGAAGCAGAACGCTTTCTTTTCGGGATCATACCTCATTTTGCTGATGCATTTAACCGGAAGCGGTATCGGAATATCTTTTTTAAAATTTCTCAATGATTTTGTTCCCTGCCAATAGTCGGCTTTATTTTTAGAAAAAGTAGATTGAATCGTATTGTTAAGGCATCCCAGAATGTCAGTGGGGATTTCACCCTTGAAACGGTCAAAGACCAGACGTGCCGTGGTGTTCGTTTTCGAACGGTTGAAGATTCCCATTTCATCTTTTTTTTCATCAGCCAGCTTGTATTGGATTTCTTCGGTGAGATAAAAGAAATCTTTGATCATTTCCTGCACATACAGATGGTAAACAATCAGATTAGCTGCCCGGAAACAGCGGTTTTGATACCGGCAGAGCTTTTCCCACATCTGGCTTTTATCATCAGATGGAACATCAATCACCAGCTGAATTTTCCGTGTCAAGGTTATCGTGGACTTTTCCATATCAAAGGGGTATTTCAAAGGTGTTTTGATTTTGGAGATATTTATAGGCATATAGAAATTCCCGATGAACTTCTTTTTCCGGAAGTTGGAGTTCCTGTGCAATCTTTGTAAAAGAGGATTTCTGTTCAAACCGTCTTTTGACAATCTCCAGCTGCTGACTGCTGAGTTGTTCTGAGCGCTCTTCTTTAATCAAAACTTTTTCCTCTGGCTGCTCAAAGGAAGTGACTTTAAGAATTTTCCGAAGATCATCTATGGCTTTGCTTATCTCCATACTAATTCCTGTCACGCTGCTTCCCATAGCTTCTGCTATGGGCTTGTACTGAAAGCCATATTCAAGGCAGAGTTCTATTAAGTGTTTCCTTTTAGGATTCAGAACAGGTAAAACCTTTGTGATTTCATCGAATTTGTTCTGGTCGGATTCCTGGCTAAGTAAAAACTCTTTATCTTTCAGAGGGTCGTAACCTCCTAGATATTCCTGATAATTCTCAAAACTGTCAAGAGAAGCCATCAAGCGGCTGAATTTATTTCTGGGAGCAGTAATATACGCTATACAATCCCTTTTCATCACAAACCGTAAAAAGCCTGTAATATGATTAGGTGTCTCAATGGTGTCGCGGTGCAGCCATAATTTGAGAAAGGTATCCTGAACAATAGTGTCTACTATAAAATCATCCTTAAGCACCTGCCATCCAAGCCAGAAAAGAAGTCTTTTGTAGCGTAGATGAATATGTTGCAAAGCGGTCGGATTGCCTTTTTTCAGCAGTTCATACAGCTGGAGATCGGTTAACTTTCGGGGCAAAGAGTTTATTCTTTTCATAAGCAGTGTATTTTGCAAAACTATTGCGGGAAGGAACTGCTTATATCTGTGAAGAGAATTCTACTTAAATTTTGACTCTCATTTCTTTTAGTTTAGCACGAAAGAAAAAGCGTGGAACTCAACTTACCGACTGGAGGTACTGGCATACCGAGCAACGATAAGAGAGCCCACGCCGAAGTCGTGGGCACATTTACTTATCAACTCGTTGCTTTGTGAAAAGTGCCAGTTTTCCAATCGAGAATCTAAGCAATAGCTTCTTTATTTCTTTGAACTATCGCAAAGTTACACTCTTGTAACTTGTATTACAAATATATAAAAAAAAAATTTAATTACGGTCGAACGACCGTGATATTTCAATGGCAAAATATTTCTTTTGTTTTATGATTGACATAAACGAGAAAATCTGCTCTTATATAACTAAAAATTGGTTAATTCCTTGGCTTAAAGAAAATAAGTCACAAAACTCGTTTGCTAAAGATCATGATATCGAAGAAAGTACCGTGCGTAAAATTAAGAGTGACAATACATATAGAATCCCTGTTGAAACACTCTACAGGATTTGTAAGGCAAGAAAGCTTACTCTTGAACAATTTTTTAAACTTATAAATGAATGAATACCGACGAGAGTTGGTATTTTTTTATAAGAAAGTTAATTAATATTTTATAATACGGTGTATAGATTATCTTATTTTAATGCAATTTCTAGGATGGTTTTTGAAATAAATACAAAAAAGTATTGAATATACGGTTTACCGTTTTTTTTCTTTGTTTGCTTTTATTATATTTATCAATTACTAAAGACAACCTAACTAATGAGCCTCACAGATTTTCACGCTAAATTCCTATCCCACGATTTAACTCGTCAACAACCATCAAATAGTTTAGGAAAATTTACCGCTTCCTTACAAGATGCTCAAGTAGATCTTAATCCTCATCAGGTAGATGCAGCACTATTTGCTTTTAAATCCCCGTTATCAAAGGGAGCAATCCTAGCAGACGAAGTTGGTCTTGGTAAAACAATTGAAGCGGGAATTATTCTTTCGCAACAATGGGCAGAACATAGTAGAAACTTGCTAATTATAGCTCCATCCAATCTTCGTAAACAATGGAATCAAGAGCTTCTGGACAAATTTTTTTTACCATCAGTAATATTAGAAAGTAAATCGTTCAGTAACGAAGTTAAAAAAGGAAATCTAAATCCTTTTAACCAAAAGGATCAAATTATCATTTGCTCTTATCAATTTGCGAAAACCAAAGCATCATATATCAATCAAACTAAATGGGATTTGGTCATCATTGATGAGGCACATCGATTAAGAAATGTTTACAAGCCAAATAATCAGACCTCTAATGCTATTAAGGATGCTTTGTATCCCTATAAAAAAGTATTACTGACAGCAACGCCACTTCAAAATTCAATATTGGAATTATATGGTTTAGTCTCCATAATAGATGATTATATATTTGGAGATTTAAAGAGTTTTAAATCGCAATACTCAAGAATTGTTGATGATAATGATTATTTTTCTTTGCGCAATCGCATTGCCCCAATATGCCACAGAACTCTACGAAGACAAGTCTTAGAATATATAAACTACACAAACCGTGTTCCTATTTGCGAAGAATTTATACCTTCTGATGAAGAGCATCAATTGTATCTAGATGTCTCTTCTTATTTACAACGTCCAACATTATATGCTTTACCAAATAGTCAAAGGCAATTGATGACTTTGATTTTACGAAAACTGTTGGCATCATCCTCCTTTGCTATTTATGGAACATTGGATTCTTTAGTGAAAAAATTAGAGGCAATATTAAATAAACAAGAGAGGAAAAATCTTTTTTCAGAAATTGATGAAGATTTTGAAATTGCTGATGAAATTGCAGAAGAATGGATTGATCACGATGAAAATGATGAGGAAGAAGATGAGGACGAAATATTTTATAGTCCGGCAGATTTACTTAATATTAAAGATGAAATTGAAGATTTAAAAACTTATCGAACTCTTGCACATAAAATTAAAAAAAATTCTAAAGCAGAACAGTTATTTGTTGCTTTAGAAAAAGGCTTCAAGGAGTTAGAACGATTAGGGGCTAATAAGAAAGCGTTGATATTTACCGAAAGTCGCCGTACGCAAGATTTTCTGTACAGTGTTTTAGAAGCTAGAGGATATAAAGATGAAGTAGTTCTATTTAATGGTGTGAATAATGATGCGAAATCCAAAGAAATCTATAAAAATTGGTTAGAAGTCAATAAAAACTCCGATAAAATCACAGGGTCGCCTACGGCAGATAAAAGGGCAGCTCTTGTAGAGCATTTTAAAAATAATTCGACCATTATGATTGCAACTGAGGCAGCAGCCGAAGGTATCAATCTTCAATTTTGCTCATTGGTGGTCAATTTCGATTTGCCTTGGAATCCGCAAAGAATTGAACAGAGAATTGGACGTTGTCATCGTTATGGTCAAAAACACGATGTAGTTGTTATTAACTTTCTCAATCGAAAAAATCAAGCAGATGTACGTGTATACGAATTACTTGATCAAAAATTCCAATTATTTGATGGCGTTTTTGGAGCAAGCGATGAAGTTTTAGGCTCGATTGGAAATGGTGTTGATTTCGAAAAGCGAATTGCAATAATTTATCAAAACTGTAGAACAAATGAAGAAATAAAGCAAGCATTTGATGATTTACAAGATGACCTAAGACCACAGATTTCGGAACGAATTCAAGAAGCAAAAACCACTTTGTTGGAAAACTTCGACGAAGAAGTTCGGGAGAAACTAAAACAAGACTTATACGAGACCACTCAGAATTTATCCATTTTTGAAGAAAAATTATGGAAGTTAACTCAATATTTTCTGAATGGACTAGCCGTTTTTGATGATAATTACACATTCAGACTGCTAGAAAATCCATTTCCAAAGGAAAATATTCATTTAGGACCTTATATGGTTTTAAAATCTGATGACAGAGGGAAGAAGTTGGATCAGACCATTCCTGATGACACTAACGTCTACAGAATCGGACACACATTAGCACAGAGAATTATCACTGAATGCAAAAATAAAGAAACCAAACCTTCGGTTGTAAATTTTGATTATAGCAACACAGCTACCAAAATCTCTTTTTTAGAGCAATTCATCGGAAATTCCGGTTGGATGACATTGCAATACCTTAATGTGGATTCTTTCGAAAATGAAGAATATTTGGTGTTCTCTTGTTTCACAGATGACGGTGTAGAAATTAGTTCTGATATGGCAAAAAGGTTTTTTTCTATTGATGCTCAGGTACTCGAAGATACTGCTGTGCCTAATGACATAGATTTAAAATTAAGTGAAATAGCATTTGCTAACAAACAAGAAGTCATTAATGAAAATGCAGCCAGAAATTTTCAGTTTTTTGACACTGAGATGAACAAACTTGATCAATGGGCAGATGACATGAAAATTAGTTTGGAAAAGGAAATTAAAGATTTGGATGCTGAAATAAAGCTTAAAAAAGGAGAATCAAAGAGAACAATGCAGTTAGAAGCAAAAATTCAATTACAGCGTGAAGTGAAAGATTTAGAAAAGAAGAGAAGTGATAAAAGACAAAGACTTTTTGCCGCTCAGGATGAAATTGATGCAAGAAAAGAAAGTTTACTTTCGGATATCGAGGAAAGATTAAATCAAAAGATTACAGAAAAAGAACTATTTACTATTAATTGGAAATTAATATAAAAGCACATAACAAAAATGGCTCAAAATAAAAACTTACAAAAATTAGAATTAACTTGGATTGGCAAAGGAGAAGAACCTAAACTGGAACCACGCATTCTCATAGAAAACCCCGAATATTCTTATGGTGATCCCAACACCGAAAATATGCTCATACACGGTGACAATCTTTTAGCATTGAAAGCATTAGAGCAAGATTATGCAGGAAAAGTTAAATGTATTTATATTGATCCACCATACAATACAGGCTCAGCTTTTGAAAGTTATGATGATGGTGTAGAACATTCCTTATGGCTATCGTTGATGTCAGCAAGGCTTAAAATTCTATGGAATCTCTTATCCAATAATAATGGTGTCATACTTATAAGTATTAATGATGATGAATGTCATTATCTAAAAGTTTTGTGTGATGAACTATTTGGACGTAACAAGTTTGTAAGTAGTTTAGTATGGAATTATGAGGGTAATACTGATAATCAGGCAAAAATTATAAATTACCACGAATACATCTTAGTATATTCCAAAACAGGTGAGATTAATGATCCTAATGTTATAGACCCAAACATACCTGAGTCAAGTAAATTATTTAAAGAAGAGATAAGGAATACAATTATAAAAAATGGTCCAAAAAATCCTCCTAAAGCAGTTCTTATTCCAAAAGGATTCCCGTGCTCCTTCAAAGAAGGTACTATAAAAAAGGAATCTGTAAAATATCCATTATATGATAATGATATAATTATAAAAGATTTTAAAACTCAAAATGAGGTTTTAGCTACAACTGGATGGAGTTCTAAAGCAATTTTAGAAGAATTTATAAAATTAAATTTTTTGTCTGTAAAGGATTCTAAAGGTCAAAAAACCTTATTTGAACTAAAATCGACAGGAGCTATTGAAGCAGTTAAAATAAGGGAACAAAATAAGGGACATTTTGTCTCTGTCTTACGAGGGTTTGGAACAACGAATCAAATGAGGTTGTGGCTAGAAAAATTGGATTTGAAATTTACATATCCTAAGCCTATAAATTTGGTTTCTTACTTGATAGAAGCATTTACAGAAGAAAATGATCTGGTTTTAGATTCTTTTGCTGGTAGCGGTACAACAGCAAATTCAGTTTTAGAACTAAATAAATTAAAGAAAAGTAATAGAAAGTTTATAACAATTGAGTTAGAAAAGAAAAATGCGTTCGATGTGATTATTCCAAGACTCAGGGCGGTTATTAGTGGTGATCAAGATAAATCAATTGTAAGTTTAGGAGGTGGTTTTAAGTTTTACAATTTAGCATCAAGCCTTTTAAAGAAAGATAAATTTGATCATTGGGTAATGTCTGATGAATACAATCCCAATATGTTGGCTGCCGCAATGGCAAAACAAGAAGGTTTTACCTACAACCCAAGCGAAACCCAATTTTGGAAGCAGGGGTTTTCATCGGAGGAAGATTTTATCTTCACTACTACGCAATTTATGACGGTGCAACAGTTAGAAGCTATTGCCGAAGATATGAAGGAGAGCGAAAGTCTTTTAATTTGTTGCAAAGCCTTTCAATCGGAGTGTAAAGCCAAGTACAGCAATATTACGATTAAAAAAATCCCGCAACTTCTTTTAGACCGTTGTGAGTTTGGTAAAGATGATTACAGTTTAAATATTGTCAACCTACCGCAAGACGAATCACAAAATCACGATGAAGAAGAGTGGAGTGATGAAACTGAAGATACCGATACACCACCAAAAGATCAAAACAAAAAAACATTATTTGATTAACCATGAATCAAAATATACTCAATCAGATTAAACAAAGATTATCATTGCGTTTACCATTGGTAGAAGCTTTAGAAATCACAGCCAATATCGCAGATCAAATTCCACTTAACAAGAATAAAAGAAATGCAACTGTAGAAGCTGATTTAGAAGTTATTAAAACTTTATATCCAACTTGTACAGATTTTCAGAGAGCCTTTCCCTCCGTCACCCATAATATTGCAACAGGTGTAGGAAAAACACGTTTGATGGGCGCCATTATCTCTTATTTGTATTTAGCTAAAGGCATTAAGAATTTCTTTATTCTAGCACCAAACCTAACGATTTATGAAAAGCTGATCAAAGATTTTGGAGATCCTTCTTATTCTAAATATGTCTTCAATGGTATTTCAGAATTTGTACATAATCGTCCTGTCATTATCACCGGAGACAATTACGCACAGCAAGGTGCGTTATTTACAGAATCTGAAATCAGAATTAATATTTTCAATATCTCAAAATTCAATTCAGACAATAAAGTTTCGCGATCAGGCGGCGTTGCATTAGCTCCAAAAATGAAACGGTTGTCAGAATATTTAGGAGAATCATACTGGAAATTTTTATCCAATTTAGATGATTTGGTGGTGTTGATGGATGAAGCGCACCGTTACCATGCGGATGCTTCCAAAAAAGCAATCGATGAACTAAATCCAGTTTTAGGCATAGAATTGACTGCAACGCCAACTGATGAAAAAGGTAAGTCTTTTAAGAATATTGTGTACGAATATACTTTAGCCAAAGCACTAGCCGACGGTTTGTATGTGAAAAATCCAACCATCGCAAAACGAAAAAACTATGATCCCAAAGGAAAAAGTGCAGAAGAAGTAGAACAGGTTAAATTAGAAGATGCCATTTCCATTCATCAACAAACCAAGACAGATTTAGAAATCTATGCTTTAAACAATGAGCAAAAGTTAGTGAAGCCTTTTGTGTTGGTGGTTTGTAAAGATATTACACACTCCAAAGCAGTGTATGACTTAATCAATTCTCCATCATTTTACAGTGGTCAATTCATCGGGAAAGTATTGCAAATAGACAGTTCTACCAAGAAAGATGAAGAGATTGAACAATTATTTGTTTCACTGGAAAATCCTGATAACGAAATTGAAATTGTTATTCACGTTAATATGCTCAAAGAAGGTTGGGATGTTTCAAATTTATACACTATTGTACCATTGCGTGCAGCCAACGC
Source organism: Chryseobacterium sp. 14P4.3.2 (assembly GCF_057799275.1). Taxonomy (NCBI): domain Bacteria; kingdom Pseudomonadati; phylum Bacteroidota; class Flavobacteriia; order Flavobacteriales; family Weeksellaceae; genus Chryseobacterium; species Chryseobacterium sp. 14P4.3.2. The sequence continues at coordinate 9,874 of NZ_JBYOKO010000013.1, read as the reverse complement.
CAGTGTTTTGATTGAACAGACTATTGGTCGTGGCTTACGTTTGCCCTTTGGAGGTAAAAGAACAGGAGAGGCCAATATTGATAAATTGACAGTGATTGCGCACGATAATTTTGATGCTGTGATAGCGGAAGCACAAAATCCGGACTCTATTTTAAACAAACTTTCTTTTGTAGAATTTGATGAAAACGAGGTAAAAGAAAAAACAGTTGCGACCACTTCTGTTTCTAAAACAGATAAAGAAATAGAACAGGAACAAATAAAAGTAAATGCGATTGTTGATGTAAAAGAAAAACAAACAGCACAAAATCAAGTAGATGCTAAGAAAGCCATTATCTCGGTTCTACCTACATTGAATACAATCCCTGAAATCAAAAAAGTAGAAGATTTTGATAAGCCTGAAACTAAAGCTATTGTTATAGAGAAGATTAAAGCAAATTTCAATCAAGGACAAGGAAATTTATTTGCAGAGGATATCGTAAACGAGGCCGAAGTAATTTATGAAAAGGTGGTCTCTAGTTACAAATCGCAAATCATCGAAATTCCACGTATGGATCTGGTGCAGGGAGACGCTCGTGCTTATTTTGAAGATTTTGATTTAGAATTATCAGGATTCCAGTTCAAAGCATTAGAAGAAGAAATTATACGTGTAAGTTTGGCCAATCAAAAAGAAGTTGAAACTTTACGGGCAACTTCAAGCGGCAATTATGGCAATCCTGTCAATATGATTATCGTAGAACTGCTCAATTTTTCAGATGTCGATTATGATGATAATGCAGAGCTTCTCAATAAATTAGCAATGCAGGCATACACTGCAATAGAAGGAAGTAATACGGAAGAAAAAGAAGTTAAAAAAGCAATTTTTCAATTTAAGAGAACGATTGCCGAACGTATTTATCTTCAGATGAAAAAGCATTTCAAAATAGAGTACAGTAATTATGAAAAGCCAAATATTTTACCTTTCACGAAAATATTGCCCCATAATTTTTCTGTTCTGGCAAGTAATGGAGTTAAAGATTATAGAGATGTTATCAGTCCGGTTAGTCTGGTTTCTAAATATGTGTATTCCGGTTTTGAAAAAGCCTGTCATTTTGAGTATAAGTTCGATTCAAATACAGAAAAAGATCTAGCCTACATTTTGGAGAATGATTCCAAAGTTGTAAAGTGGTTGCGTCCTGCTGCCAATCAGTTTCACATTTATTGGGATAATAACTCCAAACGTTACGAGCCGGATTTTGTTGTGGAAACAGATGACGCCATTTACATGGTCGAGCCAAAGAGCAAAGACAAAATGCAAGATGCCGATGTAAAGCAGAAAGCAGATGCTGCAGTTATCTACTGCAAATATGCCTCAGACTACAATCTTGAACATGATAAAAAGCCTTGGTTGTATTTACTTGTTCCTCACGATGAAATCAATAGAACGACCAGCTTGGCAAACCTAATCAGTAAATTTAAAAACTTTTAACCATGAATAATAATGAACGTTTAGCCGAGATCATTGCAAACAAATTACTTGAAAAAGGTTTGATTGCAGAAACTAACACTGATTTTGTGAACAGGTTATCTGGCGGAAATTTAAAAGAAGGTGATTGGAAATTCTTATTAGAAGATGTAATGTCAACCTCGCAAACCTCTCAAGCAGAAATCAACGAAAACACACCAACAGATGAGACTGAATGATTTAACTTTAGAAGCGTTTCGAGGAGCAACGCAACCTGTCACCATTCATTTTGATTCATCAAAACCTATAACAATGGTTTTTGGGGAAAATGGTAATGGGAAATCAACAATTACAGATGCGCTAACTTGTTTACTAACGGACAATAAAGGTTCTATAGAAGATAAATCAGAGACGGAACCAAAATACCTCAAATCAATTGGTAAAACTGAAGCAAAAATAATATTGAATACCAGTGGTGGGGCTTTTGCGGCATCGATAACTGGAACTGCAAGAACAATCGTAAAAAATCCGGAAGTTGGTCAACCGACATTAAAATTCCTACGTAGAAAAATGATTGTAAACCTTATTGAATCAAAAGCTTCAGAAAGATATAAAGAACTAAAAGATTTTATAGATGTTGCCGAAATATTCAAGTGTGAAGAAGAACTTAGAAAAGCGAAACGAACTGCTGAATCTGATTTAAATACAATTATATCAGTGATTGCAGAATCAAATGAAACTTTAGAACGAGCTTGGATAGAAGAAGGGCAACCTGCTGAAAGTTATTTAAATTGGGCGGAAGCGCAGGCAGCAATAGACATTTCAGATTTAACCTTAGAGGTTCAGAAATACAGTAACCTCAAATCAAAATGGTTAAATATCCTTTCTAAATACGAGTCTTACCTTGCGGTTAGAGAAACCTTTCGTGCAGCACAATTAGATTTACAAAGTAAAGATATTGATCTAGAAGCTGCAAAAATTCAAAATGAAGCAGGTGATGTTGGTTTATTGGAACTACTAGAGAAGGCGAAAAATCATATAGAACATCAAGAAGAAATTGATGTTTGCCCAATTTGTTCAAATAATATGGAGAAGAATGTAATATTGGAATCTTTATCTAGTAGAATTTCAACAATGAGTGTGTTAAAGTCTGCTTATGATGCTCATGCTCGTTCCAAAATAAACTTTGATCAAAATAAAGCAATTTTAGATAGAGAAATAATTGCTTTAAATATTTTGCTAATTGCATATAAAAATTTAATTAATGAATTTGTTGTAACAGCTCCGACAATTGGCGACTTTATTAGTAACCTCGGAGATGATGCAGAGACAAATATTTCGATTTTTGTAACCAACAAAAATCATTTAGATGATTTAAATGTTACGATTTATCGCAATGAAGAAAAAAAATCAAAAGAACTAAGTCAAAATAATCTTATTGTTTCCCAATTTAATTCAATTTCTAGAAACAAAATTAACGCAGAAAAATTACAGTCTTTAGGACGTTCGCTTTCAGATACCTTAGATATTGTAGAAACGAGTAGAAAAGAATTCATTGAAACTGAATTAGAATCAATTTCAGAAGAGGTTGACAGGTTGTATAGCTCCCTACATCCAGGAGAACAAATTGGTAATATTAAATTATTCCTTAAACCTAATGCACAAAGTTCATTGGTTTTAGGCGGAAGTTTCCATACAGAAGCACAAATTGCGCCACAATCATTGTACAGCGAATCACATTTAGATACTTTAGGCGTATGTATTTTTGTCGCGTTGGCAAAAAAATATGGTGATGAAAATACAATCTTGGTTTTAGATGATGTAATGATGTCGGTTGATGAAAATCACTTAGATAGATTTATTGATTTACTACACTCTGAGTCAGTAAATTTTGGGCATATTTTGGTAACTACGCATTATCGTCCGTGGAGAGATCGATATAGAAATAATAGAGCGCCGGGAGGAAGAGTACACTTTTTAGAACTAAGAAATTGGACGATAGAAAATGGCATTAAAGTCTATAATGGGAAATTAATTTTGGAAGAGCTTAAACAATTAGTAACTAATCAGGATGATTTTCATAGAGAAAATATAGCCTCTACGGCAGGGCGAATGCTTGAAAATATATTGGATTATTTAACTCTAAAGTTTCAGTGTAAATTAGCTAGAAAACCCAAAAATGATTATACATTATCCGAATTAATAAATGGTTTTCCTACAACTCTATTAAGATTATTAAAGGTTGAACATCTTTCTAAAGATGCTTCTGGTGTATATACTGATGTAAATAAGACAGAAGTTCTGCAACCAATAATTGATAAGTTGAAGGGACTGAATGCTGTAAGAAATCAGGTAGGTGCGCATTTTAACTTTGACGGATCATTTGTAAGTGATAATGACGTTTTAGAATTTGCAAACACTGTAATCGAACTTGCGGATTTACTCATCTGTCCTGATTCTGGTAATTTACCTACAAATAGTAGTTCAGGATCATATTGGCGTAGTTCTTCTGGGTCGGTAAGGTTGTATCCAATTGTTTCGCCTTAATATTTTAAAACATTATATTATTAGGTTTAATAATATAATAAGACGTATAACAAGTTAAATCAGTGATTATAAATTCTGCAAATAAATCAAATTAAATGCTTAAATGAATTTAGAGAATTTTTTGCTAAAAATACAAAATGAATGCACTGCAGATTCCGATGCTGGGCTTCAAAACAGCGCTAAAGGAGAGCATTATTTGCAGCAGGCTTACGAGGGAAGGTATCTATTTGAACTAATTCAAAATGGTCGTGATACGAATAAATTAGCGGATACCAAAGGGCATGTTATTATCGAAGTTTTTGAAGACAAATTGGTAATATCCAACAATATCTCAGATTCTGATATTTATGAAGGTGTTTTTTTTAATAATTAAAACTCATAATCTTATTTCAATACCACCTAAATAAAACAAAAGCCAATGACAAACGATGAAAAGTTAAAAAATCTAATACTGCACGAAAATGCATATTTTTTCACGAAGGATACTTCAGGATTTTTATCTAAAGCAAAAGTATTACAAATATTTAGAGCTGCTTCTGAAGACAAGAGAAGTCAAAATTTGCTGAAAATAGAACCTGTTCTAAAAACATTTGATAATGGAAGGGAAGCAAAATATTCTGTAATTGTTTTTAAATATGAAAAGAAAGCTCCTTTTATTGACGAGCCGGTTGATAAGTGGGAAGAATGGAAATTAGCATTCTTATGTATTGTTGATTTTGAAGAATATATTGTTATTTCTCGGCGTAACATTTCAAATATTTCTGAATATTTAGAAGATTTTCAACCTCTTGATTACAGTATATTAACTTCAATCTTTTTAGATGATAATACTACTTATGAGAAGTTTACAATGGATAACATTAGCATTGCTCCAAATGCTATGCGTCAAAAAATGTTGGAATCCACAAATTTGCAAGATATTTTATCTGGATTAGGTTTACAAACTTATACATTAAACAACGCAAGAATACGACAAGGAGATCAACAAGTAGGTCTCGCACTAAAAACTTCAAGAATCAACAACTTAGGAGAAAAAAAAGATATTTTCAGTTTGTTTAGGTGGGCAAATGATATGGTTACCTTAATTGAAAATTGTCAACCAACAGAAGGCTTTTTAGCATCTTTTGCTAAACCAATCAATTTTAGCGATTATAGTTCTACTTTAACTCCCAATGCAATTCTTATTACACTAAGTAAATTATACAGTGATTTCGAAGCAAGCAAAATTCGCCGTTGTTTTATTAAATATAAAGATAGGGAGAAGAATATTAATTTGTTAAAATTTTTAAAAGGATTTGAAACATATATGGAAATTGTGCAGGATGCAGGAGTTTATTCAATCCCACATTCATCCATTGATGATTTACGCGTATCAAAGAATCTAAAATCAATTACTTTACAGTCACAAAAACTATCAAATGTTTATATTGAATATGAAAATAATTTTACACAAAGAATTTTAGCAAGTATAAATTCTAACAATAGTTTTATAGTAACCTTCGAAGATGCTGAATTTATATATACTAACCGAAAGCTTTTTAAAGACAGCAGATTACTCGGCGATATTGATGTGATATTAAAAATCTTTGTGCCTTATCTTGATTTAGAAAGGACCTTGACAGAAAAAGGTTCATTTAATGCAAATAGTACACAATTCTCACCCGACAGTGTTTTTGGATTTGTTGAAAATCAGTTCAAATCAAATTTTGATTATTTTGTTTGTGATGACTTAGCAAAAGAATGGGCAGATTTTATTGGAATAAATGATAATGAAATTGGATTTTTCCATGCCAAGTCCAGTGATAAAATTTTATCAGCATCTTCATTTCAAGATATTGTAGGTCAGACATTAAAAAATCTAGGTAATATTTTACCTACTGATAATCAGTTTGTTATAAAACAAAATCTGTGGGATGAAAAATATAAGAATAATCGAATTGCTACTCAGATAACAAGAATTAGAACTGGACAAAGATCGGAAGATCTAATTAATAGTTATAAAAAAATCAAGACTTATCCTAATCTTAAGAAATCAGTTTATTTAGTTGTAGATTTTATATCTAAAAGTACATTTGAAGATAGATTGATAAAATTGCAGAATAATGAAAATTTCCGTGAAAGAAATGAAGTTATACAGATTTTATGGTTTATTTCTTCGTTAATTTCTAGTTGTGCAGATGCAGGAACACAGGTTCTTATTTGTTGTAAGCCCTAAGAATAAAAATTCTGAAGAATTATGGTAAGGACCCAATTGATACTTTCTTTAATGTAATGCACTTAATTTTAAAATTTGTAAATGTGAGTTTATTAATAAATTAAAACAAACTACAGCACTTAAAAACTACAAGATAATTTTAAATGGAAAATTCAAAAACTAATGATGGATTTAAATTAATAGGTATTGTTCCTCTAAAGGATTGTGATAAGAAATTCCGAAAAAATCTCATAATAGGAATTCCCTATTTATTTTATAATAATTATGAGATTAATGTTAAAGAGAATTTTTCTGCTATCAACATTGTTAAAAAGCATCTGTCCAAAGTTCCAACAATATTGTATAATTTAGATAACGGTATTAAGGTAAATGTATCTGCAATCGTCGGAGAAAATGGCGCAGGAAAGAGTGCTGTGGTGGAATTATTTTATTATTTAGTTTACGCTGTTTCTTCACAAAAAAAATATACAGAGATTGGTTTGACTCGGTACTCTAAAATTATTCAAAATGATTTAGAGCAATTAAAGGATGATATTCGATGTTGCAAAGAGGAACATGAAAGTGTCCTTCGTTTCAGTATTAACCTTCAAAAGAAATATAATTTGCAGTTTGAATCAAAATATACAGGTATAGTATACTTGAGAAAACTTAAAAAAGAATTAAGAGAAAAGATTTTTTTTTCAAATAAATTAAACGCATCTACTAATGTTCTTAGCAAAGACTTGACGCAATTTGAAAAGGATATTCTATCACTCGATGAAAAGCAAGACTCTATTTATCGCTTTTGTATCGGTCTTCAAAAGAAACATGATTTTCAAGTTGAATTGAAGGATGAAAATAAAGATTATTTGCAAACTGTTGAAAAAGAATTAGAAGAAAAGAAAAACTCACTTGAAAAGGTACAGCAAGAATCTGAAAATATTGATAAACTAATTGATAAACAATTAAATGTTGCGCTTGTATATGAAATAGCAGGCGTAATTTATATTTTAGAATATAGTAAGAGTAAACTAGTTGTAAAAAATATAGAGGGTAAAAAAATTGCTGATCAATATATCTTTAATAATTTCTTTTATACCATTAGTTTAAATTATTCGCACCATTCCTTGAATTCAAAAGTATTAGGAGGATGGTTAGACTCCCTTTTTCATAAGAATGATGGATATAGAACACCTGTTGTAATTAATCCAATGCGAACAGATGGAATATATGATATTAATCATGAACTTAACTTGTCGAAAGAAAGGTTAATGTTTAATTTGGCATATTATCTAGTACAAAATCAACAGACTGAAGAAGAATACAAATTGTTGGATAAATACAAAATCGAAACAGTCAATTTATCGATAAAACCTTATACCTACTCATTTCCAATGAGATTTGATAAAGATGGTTTGAAACAGTTAAGTTCATATTTTTTATTAAAAAGTTTTATTAATGAATATAATTCTTCAAAAATAATTCACCTTGATATTTGTGTAGGCTATTTAGAGAAAAAACTGGAAAAATTAGAAAAAAATTATTATGCAATAATTTATAAAGATTTTAATCCTAAGCTAGATAAGAGAGATTTGTATTTTAAAAATTTCGTATTAACTGATAATTCACATATTACAAAAAAAATAAAACAAGTAGTTAATTATCTAAGATATGCTGTTGAAGACACTCAAATAAGAGGAGCTTTTAGTTCAATTTTTAAATTGAAAGTTCTAGAAGCAACATCATTTACAAGTGAGGAATTTGTATCGTACATTCAGGAAAATAAAAATTTAGATTTGAAACAAATAGATAACTCTCTTAATGTTTTGGATTTAATGAATTATTTACCACCTGCAATTTTTAATATTGATTTTAAATTATCATTTGACAACAACAACAATATACTATTAAGCCAGTTAAGTTCTGGAGAGCAACAGATGATATTTAATATTAATACAATTTTATATCATCTCTACAATCTACAATCCTCATTTTCTTCACAAAATACCAGGCAAGTATATAAAAATGTGAGTATTATAATGGATGAAATAGAATTGTATTATCATCCAGATATGCAAAGAAAAATTTTAAAGGAGATATTAGATTCCCTTGAATTAATAAAGGAAAGGGAAGCAAAAGGTATAGAATCCATAAATCTGTGTTTTCTTACTCATTCTCCTTTTATACTTTCAGATATTCCTAGTCAAAATGTACTAAGATTAAGAAAGAAGGATGGGAAACTAGAAAATGGAACTAATTCATTCGCTGCAAATATCTATGATTTGTTAAATGATGATTTCTTTCTTGAAGAAGGTGCTATTGGAGCTTTCGCTTCTAGTAAAATAAAAGAAATATTAGAAAAAGAAAATTTAGAAGCTGAAGATATGGAAATAATAAATCTGATAGGAGATTCATTTCTAAAAGGTGTAATAAAAAAGAAAATTGAAGAGAAACTATCAAATTCTTTAATAAGAAGCGAGATTGATAGATTAAATAGAATTCTTAACGAAAGAGATAAAAATTAAGATAAATGTTACATATTAGCGAAAATTACTTTGGTAGAATAAATACAGATGTTAAGAATAAATATTTAAAAATAGATAAGTTAATTAAAAACGATCTTGTTAAATTAAGAGATTGTAACATAAGTACGTTAAAATCATTTTTCATTGCAGTAGAAAAAGTAATTTCTATAGAAGAGAGATCAATAGATTCTTTTGTTATGGCTAGCTTAGAAACTGTACAAAAATTATCTGTAATAAATACAAAATTTACAACTTTTCAAAAAAAAGATCTAATAAATGATGAAAAAGTTATAGCACTAAATAAAAAATTGAGAGATATTGCTATAAGTGTCAGCGATAGAGATTATGCCGAAAATCAATTAAATGAAACCATACAACTAAATGTTTATTTAGAGTCAATATTTAATTATTCAAATCGCAATGACAGGTTAATTATCTATTATGCTGATCGAGGTACAACTAATTGCCACTATTGTTTAGCTCAGTTTACAACTATATATACTGGATCAAAAAAAAGATATCTAAAAGGTAACTTGGATCATATTATTCCAAAAAGCAAAAATGCATTAGTTAGTGTTAGTTTAAATAACTTAGTACCTATATGTGCACATTGTAATCAGCGCAAATCAGATGCTGAAAATGAAAGGTTTGATTATAATCCTTTTGATGAAATTGATACAGTAAATAATCCGAAATTTGATTTTTCAGAAACACTGCAAATAAAAAATAATAATATTATAATTAAAAGTTTATCTGAATTAAAAATAGTTAATGTTAATAAAAGTTTAGAAAATAGATTAGAACTCACAATGTTGTACCGTGAATATCTTTCAACAATAAAAAATTTATTAGATAGATATAAAAAATTTAATTCCCCACAGTATAATAAACAAATAAAAGAACTTCTTAATATGAATATCTCGGATAGTTTAGAATATTTTATATCAGATACGCCATTTACAGATGAGAATATTCAAACTATACCATTACATAAATTTAAATCTGATTTTTACAAAGAATTAGAGGAATATAAAAAGAATAGTACAACAAAATTTTCATAATCGAAGCTAAATGAAATAGAACGAATATCAATTAGAACAATCATTCGTCCATCTTTAGGAATAGGAAGAGAATGAGTACAAATGACAAAGATGTATTTCGGACATC